>NZ_JAKZGV010000021.1:0-64455 GCF_022557375.1 Shewanella sp. MM_2022_3 | reverse complement strand
AGGATTTATGTAATTACTCACCTGAACTAGATCGGTTTGATAAGTATATATTAGAACACTTTTATGATGGAATAAGCCAACTTAAATAAAGTCACTAATGCAAGAAAATTCATTTAAGCAAGAGAATTTCAGTGAGGAATTAAAATTGAATAAAGAAACAAAAACAAGCTTCGTCAATAGAACCTTAGGACTGTCTTTAGGGTCAACTCAAGGAGGGTACTCATATTGTAGCGACGCAAAGATGCAAGTTCTATTTAGTTTAGGCGCCCAAAATGGTGATATCATTCTAAGCCCTAACTGGTCAGCGAATAGTTATGCTCGAGCAATTAAACACATAAAAAAAATATCTGATGAAGGGTATGAGCTTTTAGTCTTTAGGGTATGGACTAAGAAGAATAGCAAAGGTGAAACGAGAACTGTTGGATTTGACCCTGTTACCGAGAAAAGGAAGCTAATAGATGTCGATGGTAAAACCTTTAGAGCTGTTCCTTTAGATTATAAAGAAGAATCAGAACCTAGCAATAACACTCGCGCCCAACGCAAAAATCAGACAATAGATAGGATCATACGTGACACCAAGATTTCAAAAAAAATCAAAAATTTGTATCATAATTCATGTCAAGTATGTGGGGTTAAGCTAGTCACCCCTGACGGGGATTATTCTGAAGGGGCTCACATCATTCCCTTAGGTGCACCACATCACGGGCCCGACAAGGAATCGAATATCTTGTGCTTATGCCCAAATCATCACGTTCTATTAGATAAATTTTCTATTACGTTCGCTGCCGACGGACAAGTTAGCGGAAATGAAGGTCATAAAATGACATTGTTGCATGACATTTCTGAAACTAGCATTCGTTGGCATAACACCATGTATTTAAATGCAAAAAAAGCGTAATGGCAAACATACCTCTTCACTCAATGGTTACACCAGAACTGGCATTGTTGCACCAGTGACCTTCTAAAACAGGATGTTTTAGCAGAGCTTACAGGGATGTATTTACAGCGAGTCACTGGTGTAACAGTGCGAAAGCCTGCAGCAGGCAATTAGCAACACTGCATTTTCAGCGACTTTTAAAGCTAATTAGCAGCTCAATCTCAGCAGAATGAAAACTAACCAATAAAAAAGCGAACCGCTAAGGGTTCGCTTTCATTAAACGTTAGAACTGAATAACGTACTATTCAGCCCCTACTCATAGTCTGATAACGGCACACACGCACAGAACAAATTACGGTCGCCGTAAACATCATCAATACGGTTCACGGTTGGCCAGAACTTGTTAGTACGCACTGCGGCACTTGGGAACACGGCCACTTCACGGCTGTATGGGCGTGAATCGAACGCTGGGTCCATAATATCGGCCATAGTGTGTGGCGCGTTGTGCAGCGGGTTGTTGTCCGCTGGCCACTCGCCAGCTTCAACCTTAGCGATTTCGGCGCGGATTGACACCATAGCGTCGATAAAGCGGTCCAGTTCAACCTTAGACTCAGATTCGGTTGGCTCAATCATCAGCGTGCCCGCTACAGGGAAGCTCATGGTTGGCGCGTGGAAACCGTAGTCGTTCAGACGCTTAGCGATATCCATTTCGGTCACGCCAGAGGCTTCTTTGATGGGGCGCAGGTCGATAATACATTCGTGCGCGACGCGATCGTTACGGCCGCGGAACAGTACTGGGTAGTGTTCAGACAGCTTCTTCATCACGTAGTTAGCGTTTAACAGCGCGGTTTGAGTCGACTTTTTCAGGCCGTTTGAACCGAGCAGCTTAATGTACATCCAGCTGATTGGCAGAATGCCAGCACTGCCGTATGGCGCTGCTGAAACTGCACCGTTGTTATCGCTTTCGCGGCCTGGTTTCACTACAACGTGACCCGCGACGAACGGCGCTAAGTGCGCTTTCACGCCGATAGGGCCCATACCTGGACCACCGCCGCCGTGCGGAATCGCGAAGGTTTTGTGCAGGTTAAGGTGCGATACGTCGGCACCGATAAAGCCTGGTGAGGTTAAGCCAACTTGGGCGTTCATGTTGGCGCCGTCCAAGTACACTTGACCACCGTGCTGGTGCACTATGTTGCAGATTTCGCGGATAGATTCTTCGTACACACCGTGGGTCGATGGGTAAGTGATCATGATACATGACAGGTTTTCTGCCACTTCAGCCGCTTTGGCCTTCAGATCTTCTAAATCCACGTTACCTTGCTTATCACAGGCAGTCACAACCACTTGCATACCGGCTAATTGCGCCGATGCAGGGTTAGTACCGTGGGCAGATTGTGGGATTAAGCAGATGTTTCTGTGGGCTTCGCCGCGAGACTCGTGGTATTTACGAATCGCCAGCAGACCCGCGTATTCACCCTGTGCGCCAGAGTTAGGTTGGATACACACGGCATCGTAACCTGTGACATTCACTAACCATGAAGACAGTTCTTCAATCAGTTGGGTGTAACCCTTGGCTTGATCCAGTGGGCAGAATGGGTGCATGTTGGCAAATTCTGGCCAGCTGACTGGGATCATTTCAACCGCAGCGTTTAACTTCATGGTGCATGAACCCAATGAAATCATTGAGTAGTTCAGTGCTAAGTCTTTGCTTTCGAGACGCTTGATATAACGCATCATCTCGGTTTCGCTTTGGTAGCGATTGAAGGTTGGGTGGCTCAGGATGGCATCTTGACGCACTAAAGAGGCAGGAATCGATTGGCTACCTTGCGCCACGATTTGCGCATCTAATGCGGCAACGTCTAAGCCATGGCCAGCACCTAAAATCACATCGAACAGCGCTTCGATATCGCTGCGGATAGTGGTTTCATCTAAGCTCACCCCGACGATGCCGTCAGCATCGAAACGCAGGTTCATTTCAGAGGCCAGCGCGCGCGCATTGACTGCTGCAACGTCTAAGCCTTTGATGCTGATGGTATCGAACCAAGTATTGTTCACTAAGCTCACGCCTTTAGCTTGTAAGCCCGCGGCTAAGATATCAGCAAAGCGGTTGATGCGTGATGCGATGGTTTTCAGGCCTTGTGGGCCGTGGAATACGGCGTAGAAAGACGCCATGTTCGCTAACAGAATTTGCGCGGTACAAATGTTTGAGTTGGCTTTTTCGCGGCGGATATGCTGCTCGCGAGTTTGCATCGCCATACGCAGTGCGCGGTTACCACGGGTGTCCTTTGACACACCGATGATACGGCCTGGCATAGAGCGTTTGTGCTCGTCACGGGCCACGAAGAAGGCTGCGTGTGGACCACCAAAGCCCATCGGCACACCGAAACGCTGCGCGCTACCGAAGACCACGTCGGCGCCCATGGCACCCGGTGACTTGAGTAACACTAATGCCATGATGTCGGCAGCAACAGTCACAATCACGTTTTTCGCGCGTAATTCGGCGAATAAGTCAGTGAAGTCAGTGATTTGACCAAAACGGTTTGAATATTGGAACAAAGCACCAAACAGTTCGTGGTTTACTGCTTCATGGGCAGGACCGACCACCACTTCAAAACCAAAACACTCAGCGCGGGTTTTTACGACGTCTAAGGTTTGTGGGAATACGTCATCGGCTACGAAGAAAATGTTCGCTTTTTTGGCTTTAGACACACGCTTAGCCAGCGCCATCGCTTCGGCGGCGGCAGTCGCTTCGTCCAGCAGTGAAGCAGAGGCTAAATCTAAACCGGTTAAATCCATCGACACTTGTTGGAAGTTTAGAATGGCTTCTAAACGGCCTTGGGCGATTTCTGGTTGATAGGGCGTATAGGCCGTGTACCAACCTGGATTTTCTAAGACGTTACGTAAAATCACATTAGGCACTTGGGTACCGTAGTAACCCATACCAATGTAGCTTTTGAAGACTTGGTTTTGTTTGGCTAAACCACGAATGTAGGCCAAACCTTCGGCTTCGCCGCAGGAATCACCAATGCTCAACTCTTGGCTTAAACGGATCGACTCAGGCACGATTTGCGCAGTCAGATCGTCCAGAGACTCTGCACCAACGTAGTTCAACATTTCTTGTTGTTGGATGCTATCCGGGCCGATATGGCGACGTAAGAATAAATCGTGCTGTTCTAACTGAGTGAGGGTTTGCTTGGTCATGATAAACCTTGTTCCAGATTTGCCGTCGCTCAGGACTGTAGGGTACTGATAAACGGGCTATTGTTATGTCAAACTTGCGCTAAAACAAACGAAGCCCCTTGGGGCTTCGTTAGCGTCGACGATTATTCTTCGTCGATGACAGCTTGGTAACCTTCTGCATCGAGCAGAGCGTCAACTTCTGATTCATCAGAAGGCATAACGCGGAAGAACCAGCCTTCGCCGTAAGCGTCGCTGTTTACCAGCTCTGGAGAATCTTCCAGTGCTTCGTTCACGGCAATCACTTCACCAGAGATTGGCGCGTAGATGTCAGAAGCCGCTTTCACTGATTCTGCCACTGCACAGTCGTCGCCTGCAGTCACAGTGTCGCCCACTTCTGGCAGCTCAACGAAAACCATGTCACCTAACAGCTCTTGAGCATGCTCAGTGATACCCACAGTGTAGCTACCGTCTTCTTCCTTGCGGATCCATTCGTGTGAAGAGGCGTATTTCAGTTCTGTCGGAATATTGCTCATTGTTCTTGTTCCTTGTTCCGTTTTTTTAAAATGCTTGTTTACCGTTGCGCACAAAGTTTGGCGCTACTACTCTAACAGCCACGCGCTTTTTACGCATCTCGACTTCCGCCGTATCCCCAATTGAACTAGGAACACGCGCCATCGCAATAGAATAGCCCAATGTAGGTGAGAAAGTACCGCTAGTGATCACGCCTTGCTGCTCAACACCCGCTGCATCGGTGAAAAATACTGGCATATCATGGCGTAACACGCCTTTTTCTTCCATCACTAGACCGACTAATTTGTCGGTTCCCGCATCGCGCAGGGCTTCAAGCGCCTTACGACCGATAAAGTCACGGTCGGTTGGCTCCCATGCAATGGTCCAGCCCATGTTGGCGGCCAGCGGATTGATGGTTTCGTCCATATCTAAGCCGTAGAGGTTCATACCGGCTTCGAGACGTAATGTATCGCGAGCGCCTAAACCACATGGTTTAACGCCTTGATCTAACAGAGCTTGCCACAGGGCTTCCGCTTCCGCTTCTGGCACGATGATCTCGTAGCCCGCTTCACCTGTGTAACCTGTGGTCGCAATAAACAGAGAACCCGCTTGCTTACCGAAGAAAGGCTTCATACCTTCGATTGCGGCATTTTGCTCGCTACTGAATACGGCGGCGGCTTTGGCCTTAGCGTTAGGCCCTTGAACGGCGATCATCGCCAGCTCAGGACGCTCGGTCACTGTGACATCAAAACCTTGGGATTGTTTGGCGATCCAGGCTAAGTCTTTTTCGCGGGTCGCGCTGTTAACAACAACACGGTAGAAAATGTCGGTGAGGTAGTAAGTGATTAGGTCGTCGATGATGCCGGCATTGTCATCTAACATGCCGCCGTATAAGGCTTTACCAGGCACTTTAAGTTTGGCCACATCGTTGGCGAGCAACTTACGGAGGAATGCACAAGCGTCGGTTCCGGTCACATCAACCACAGTCATGTGGGACACGTCGAACATACCTGCGTCTTGACGCACGGCGTGGTGTTCTTCGATTTGTGAACCATAGTTGAGGGGCATATCCCAACCGTGGAAGTCGACCATCTTAGCGTTTGATTCTAAGTGCTTGTTAAACAGAACAGTTTTATTAGCCATTGTTATCCCTTTTTTGCGGCCTTCTTCAGGTCTCTGCCTAGCGTAGGGTGATACAAATCCGGCTAAATATCTGGCTAATCGGCATTTCACTTCCACGATGCATCAATTTGAAAGGGGTTCTTTCGGTCTCAATGCGTCTGTCACTGCAACGCCTGATTCGCTCTGAATTAATCAGATATTTATCGTGATTGGTATAAGTACTAGGGTCTAAAATGCGGCGAAATTATACCTTGCGTCACAAATTTGTATACAGGAGATTTTTCTAATCCGAAGCCAGTGTCATTAGATTTTCTCATCTTCAACATGTAATTTTTTTACATGCGAAAGCGAGATTTGCGCAGCTTGCAATCAAATCGCTGATAATTGCGGCAATTCTGATCACATTAGCGCAACCGAGGCTAGCGACATAACTTGGGTAGCGACGACTTATTACCCATGGCCTGTTGCATGAACACTGTTTTCAGCCCAGCGACATTATCGACGAGGTTGAGTCCCAGATCGCGAATGGCTTTTTTAACTGGGTTTGAACCCTCGAACAGGCGCTTAAAGCCTTCCATCGCCGCAATCATCTCCATCGCATCGGCCTTGCGCCAACGCTCTAACGCGCGCAGCTCGGCATAATCACCGATATCCTTACCCGCTTGCTGCAATTCGCTAACCACTTCGATAATGCTAGCGGCATCGAGGAAGCCAAGGTTTACCCCTTGGCCCGCTAATGGATGAATGGTGTGGGCTGCGTCCCCCGCGAGCAATAAACGGTGGCGGGCAAAATGGCGGGCGTAGCGCATCCGCAGTGGGAAGGCTTGGCGTTCACTCTCGAGCTTGCAAATGCCAAGGCGACCATCGAAGGCGGCGGTGAGATTGCGCTCAAATTGCACTTTGTCCATTGCCAGTAATTCAGTGGCGCGCTCGGGCGGCACAGACCAGACGATGGAGCAGAGGTTTTCTTCATATAATGGCAAGAAGGCCAGCGGGCCATCCTGCAAAAACACTTGGCGGGCGGTGGCGAGGTGTGGCATCTCGCTACGAATGGTCGCCACGATCGCATGGTGACCATAATCCCAGAAGGTTAACGGGATCTTACATTGTTCACGCACCCAAGAATTAGCGCCATCGGCGGCAATCACGAGTGCGGCGCTGACACTCTCTATTTCAGCACCATTGGCGAGGGTCAACCAAGCTTCACGCTCACCAAAGGCGATACGCTCTAAGCGTTGGTTTTCGATATGGGTGATATTGTCAAATTCGCTGGCACGCTTGGCGAGGGCATAGCTGATGGCGTCGTTTTCGATAATCGCGCCAAGGCTAGGTTCACTGATGCTACTGGCATCGAAGGCGATTTTGCCAAAACCGTCTTTATCCCATACCGCCATTTTTTGATAGGGCGTCGCGCGGCTGGCATCGACATAGTGCCAAGCGCCGAGGTGCTCCAGCAAACGTTGGCTCGCCTTGTTGATGGCGCTAACCCTAAGCCTTGGCTCACCGCTCACGGCCTCTGTGTGGCCCGCATCGATAACGACAACATTAAGATCGGCCTGCGCCAATCCTATCGCGGTGGCGAGTCCCACCATGCCGCCACCCACAATGGCAATGTCATAGGCTTGTGAACTTAACATGGGTACATCCTTTTCGCGTTGCGATACCAGTAATGATTATTTCCAGCCCATCGCTTTTTGAGCGACGGGGGTTTTCAGTGGCGGGAACCAAGATAACAGCCGTAATCCCAGATTACGCCCAAGGGCCAAGGGCCAATATTGGTTAGAGAAGCCACGGACTAAAAATTCAATATTGCGAATAGTGCTGTTTCTATCCGCCTCACGGGCCTGCAAATAGCCATGGGTAACGGCGACACCGCCGATATCCTCACCCTGCTCTCGCGCAGTGTTGAGCACTTCAAGCAAGCTCACCACATCCCGAAGGCCTAAGTTAAATCCCTGCCCCGCAATCGGGTGTAGCGTCTGCGCCGCATTGCCGATAAACACACATCTATGGTGAATTGGCCTTGGCATGTAGGACAGATTTAACGGATAAGCATGGCGCTCGCTGACATCGATAAACTGGCAGGCGCGATAACCAAAGGCTTGCTGCAACGCAGCTAAAAACTCAGCTTTAGGCGCGGTGAGCATCGCTTGGGCGCGGTGATTATCGAGTGCCCAGACGAGGGATAAACGCGGCTGGCCTTGGCTATCTGCCATCGGCAATAACGCCAGTGGGCCAGTCTCGGTAAATCGTTCATAGGCCCAGTGCTGATGAGGCTTATCGGTTTGTAGATTGGCGATAATCGCGGTTTGTTCAAACGCCACTTGGGTAATGGGCAGATTAAAACTGCTGCGCACTTTAGACTGCAAGCCATCGGCGGCGACCACCAGCTTGGCGCAAATCCGCTCGCCGGAATCCAGCACCAGCGTGTTGCTGTCGATATCGGGAATTAACACTGACAGTTTGGCAGGACAATAGCGCTTAACCTGAGTTTTGTTAAGCTCGCTAAACAGCACTTGGCCGACCCTTTCAAGCTCGACGACTTGCCCAAGCGCATCTAAATGGAACTGACTAGCGTTGAGTTCCGTCATGCCAAAATGGCCGCGATCGGACACGTGGATATCTTTAATTGCCGTGCCTAAATGCGCCAATTTTGGCCATAAACCTAAACGGGATAACTCGAAGATGGAACCATGGGCAATGGCGATAGAACGGGCGTCAAAACCGGGGTGATTGTTATCGGGAAGATGCGCCTCGATTAAGGCAATTGACAACGGTTTTTCAGTACCAGACAAACGCGCCAAAGCTAACGCTAGGGTCGCACCCGCCATGGCGCCACCGACAATGGCAATATCGACGTTTTGAACTGAATTATCCATGTGCTCTGCTACCGTCATGGGGTTCTCATTCAAGCTATGGCATGGCTAAAAGCGTTTCGCCATCAGGATGTTAGATTTGAAAAACACTAAAAGGCGGAGTCGCTCCGCCTTTCTCTTTTAGGAATTAATGGATCACCGCAGGATCGTCACTCTCTTCATCGCTCGGCTCAGGGCCAAACTCGGAGTAACACAAAATCGCAGCGATACGCACAAATTCCAACAATTCAATATAGGCGGTTTCCGACTCTTCATCGTCGGTCACATCGAATTCCACTTGAGCGATATCGGCCAGATCTTTAATCACTTCACGCACTTCAGCGGAGGCTTTATTGAGCTTAGGCTGGATAATCGCAATGCCTGTTAAAAAGCTTTGCGTCCAAAGCGATAGCGCCTCAACTCGGTGACTGAGGGATTCTTCCTCTTCGGGAAGCAATGGCATAAAACCAAAATCAAAGTCACTCAAACGAGCAACCGAGTCTTGGAACAACTCACACACCAATTGATGTAAAGGTGCGGGCAAAGGCTGACCATCGTTCATCAGGTCAAATAACGGTTTAATCCACAAATCACCGGTTTGATCTACACCACCGCAGATTAAACCCACAAGAGCACCGTGAACTTCCACGGGATGCTGACCAATTTCAGCCGCATCGAGGGCTATTTTTAAGCTTTCGATACGTAACGAAGGAGGGGTCGCCATATCAGATTCCAATCAGAATTTTCCAGCAGCAATGCTAGCAGAGTTAAAGACTTGAACCAACTCTGATCCGGCATTCTTAGGGTTGAAGATAAAAATTCCGGCAACTGCTCACACAAGCAGCAAACAAAACGGCGAATGTGCAATCCATCAGCGGCTTACCTTGCACTTTTAATATCAGCCCTATATAGTCCGCCCTATCGATGCCAACGAAAGGATCATCTTCGAATGAGTAACAGTGCAGTTGAAATCACCCTGCTGGGGCGCACCTACTCTATCGCCTGTCCGAAAGGTCAGGAAGATGCCCTACGCATTGTGGCTCAAGGGGTTGAGCAGCAACTCACCACCTTAAAAAATCGCACTAATAGCTTAAGCCGCGAAGAAATTGCCATTATGGCGGCGCTGAATATTGGCCACGAGTTGTACCAAGAAAAGCAAAAGAATAAGCATTATATGAAACAAATGGATGACCGCATCAGCCTGTTGCAGTCAACCTTGGAAAACGCCTTAGTTGAGCGTTCAACCAAATAGTTTTAGACTGTGCACTCGGTGCCAAGCACCATCTATCTGAGAAGAGTTGCACAGTGAATGGCTAACTGGCCTATACTTTTTTAAGCCAAACGATTAGCGATTCAATACCGTTTTTGCTCCCTGGGATGCAGGCTAACTGGTAATGTCCCTGTGCCGATAATTTTGATCTCAGGGTGAATGCTTTACTGACATTGAGCATGCTCGGCTCGTACCGAGAAGCCTTAGGAGGTAATCATTTACCCGCCTTGAACCTACGGTTCAAGGGCTACACCGGTAGCGGCATTCTGGGGAGCATCTTATTTATGTCTATCACTTCACCTGTATCGAACTCTTCGGCCCCAACAGTCAAGGGGCCACACGGCACTCAGCCTGAAATTGACGCCAAGTCGCTAAGTCTAAATCTAAGCCCAACTCTCAGCCGAGCCGAATTACGCAAACAAATCCGTTTAGCCCGCCGCTCGCTTTCGACAGAGGTGCAAACCGAGGCAAGCCTTGCCGCATGTCAGCGAATGCTCGAAAAGCTCAGCGCGCTGAAGGCCCAGCATGTCGCGCTTTACCTCACCCACGATGGCGAACTGGCAACAGCTCCGCTTATCGAAGCGCTTTGGCAACAGCGGATTCAAACCTATCTGCCACGGCTGCACCCCTTTAATGCTGGGCAATTATTGTTTTTGCATTACCACGCCGACTCGGTAATGCTACCGAATCAATTCGGTATTTTAGAGCCACGGCTAGATGTGCGTAACGTTATGCCGATTGAGCGACTCGATGTGGTGATCACCCCGCTCGTTGCCTTTGATATCCAAGGTAATCGTATGGGCATGGGCGGCGGCTATTACGACAGAACGCTAGCTAATTGGCACAGCAAAGGCAAACCACTGCCCATGGGGTATGCCCATGATTGCCAACAAGTACCGAGCCTGCCATGCGAACATTGGGATGTGCCCTTGCCCGCTATCATCACCCCAAGTCGAGTATGGGAGTTTTGAATAAAGAAGGTGCTAGGTGCTAGATAACTAGATTCTAGGACCTAGGACCTAGGACCTAGAACCTAAAATCTAGATTCTTTTTTACCTTAAATGCCGCCCACCATCGACATTGTGGCTACGCCCAGTGACATAGCGGCTCGCCAATAGATAATCCACCAAGGCGATAATCTCTTGATTTCCAGCTTCTTTGGGCAAAATGGCCTTGGCTAAGGTCTTTTGCCGATAGGCTTCATCATCACTTGGATTAAAAAGGATCATCGCCGGAGCAATCGCATTCACTTTGACCTCGGGCGCTAATTTAGCCGCAAAAGATAAGGTTAAATTATCTAGCGCTGCTTTACTGGCCGCATAAGCCATGTGCTTGGCACTGCCCTTTTCGGCCACATAGTCAGTGAAATGGATAATATCGCTGGCGCCAATCTCGCCCTCGGCTCCCGCTTGTAGCTGCGGGGCTAACGCCAAGTTCATTTGATAGGGTACGCTCACATGCACCTGCATCATGCGCTGCATCACCTCATGGGGGGCAAGGCTTGGGCTGTTGTCTGGCAGCCAGTCAGAGGCATTATGGATAATGGCGCGGATTTTGGGGTATTGGCTCAATTGCTCAATCAGGGTTTGGAGCTGCGCATTATCGTAAAAGTCGCATTGGATTAAGGTCGCGCCCAAAGACTGCAACTCATCGATGCTGGGATAATGGCTGCGATAGGTGCCAATCACCTTGTGCCCTTGGGCGAGCAAGTGTTTCGCGAGGGCGTAACCAATACGTTTACCCACGCCAGTGATAATAATGGGAGCTGTCATATCCATCCTGTTATTTGCCAAGCACTGATTAAAAGCAAACGCATTTGGCAGATTGTTAATCGCACAATCACGTAATCACACAATCACGTCACTCATCGCAATAGCTTAATGCCTCTAGCCAAGAGTGTATAACAATTAAAACCGAAAACATGTCGATCTAAATGCCTGACAACTGCGTATACTCAGGGACACACAGTAAGAGGTAGACCTAATGGAACTGCGGATTTTTTTCGATGGCAATTGCCCATTATGTAGCGCCGAAATGCGTCAACTCAAAGCGCGCGATCCCGATGACAGAATTGAACTGGTGGATCTTAATGCTGACAATTTCAGCTCAAGATTCAGCTATATCGATAAAGACTACGCCAATACCATTCTCCATGGCGAAACCGCCTCCGGCCAAGTGCTGCTCGGGCTCGATGTCACTTGCAAAGCATGGGCGCTCACAGGCACTCGCCCTTGGGTACAAGTGCTACGCTTACCGCTTATCAAACCTATTGCGGATTGGTGCTACCTGAGATTCGCCAAGCACAGATACCGTATTTCCTATCTACTGACGGGTAAAGCTCGCTGTGACAGCCAATGCCAACTGCCTAAATAGCGAGACTCAAGATTAAGAACCCCTGTTTAGAGAACAAAGTTTAAAGCATAAAAAAACGGAGCCATTCGGCTCCGTTTTCTCATAATTCAGAAGAATTACTTAACGAAATCAACGCCTAGTTTGATATCGCCTTTCAGCGTATCTAACATAGAATCACGGGCGTTAGCTTCGAATGCGCTCACTTCACCGTAAGGCAGTACTTTTTCGATACCGTTTTTGCCTAACAATACTGGTTGAGCGAAGAATTCAGCGTGCTCGCTGCCGCCGTCAACGTAAGCACATTCAACGATGTTAGCTTCGCCTTGCAGACCACGAACCAGAGACATACCGAAACGGCATGCCGCTTGACCCATAGACAGCGTCGCGCTGCCGCCACCGGCTTTAGCTTCAACCACTTCAGTACCCGCGTTTTGGATACGTTTAGTTAAAGAAGCGACTTCTTCATCAGAGAAAGTCACGCCTTCAACTTGAGACAGTAATGGCAGAATAGTCACGCCACTGTGGCCGCCGATCACGTTGATTTTAACGTCAGCAACGTTTAAGCCTTTTAATTCAGCGATGAAAGTCTCAGAACGGATAACGTCCAGAGTGGTCACGCCGAATAAACGGTTCTTATCGTAAACACCTGCTTTTTTCAGCACTTCAGCAGCAATAGCAACTGTAGTGTTTACTGGGTTAGTGATAATACCCACGAGCGCTTTAGGGCAAGTAACAGCCACTTTCTCGATCAGGTTGCGAACGATACCTGCGTTGATATTGAACAGATCTGAACGATCCATACCAGGCTTACGTGCAACACCAGCAGAGATAAGCACAACGTCAGCACCCACGAGGGCAGGCGTTGGATCTTCACCAGCAAAACCTTTGATTTCAACCGCAGTTGGGATATGGCTCAAGTCAACCGCAACACCCGGAGTTACCGGTGCGATATCGTATAGAGACAGTTGAGAACCCGCAGGTAATTGAGTTTTTAACAGTAGGGCAAGAGCCTGGCCGATACCACCAGCAGCACCAAGTACAGCAACTTTCATAGTTATCTCCGTTATTTCTCGGATATTGTGACATGGATCTATTTTGCGTTGGCGTCACATTACTGGAATGTCACGCTAATTTCAATTATCCCTTAGTCGTTGATTCAAAGATTTACTAAAACAGCGCGTTGCAATGTTGAATATTTACTCTAGTTCAACAAATACATTTATAAATGAATTAGCACGAAGTGAGTTAATTGCATTTTTATTCAGTCATTGTGGTTATTTGTTGACAGTTTAACCAAAACTATTCAGAATAAGCCTGTTTTTTTGAATAAAGAATAAGACTATGCAAACGACCAAGAATCAGGATGACCTTGTTAGAATTTTTAAGGCGATTTTAAAAGAGGAGCGCTTTGGCTCCCAGAGTGAAATCGTCACCGCCTTGCAAGCAGAAGGCTTTACTAATATAAACCAATCTAAAGTGTCTCGTATGCTCAGCAAGTTCGGTGCCGTGCGCACTCGCAACGCTAAGCAGGAGATGGTTTATTGCTTACCTGCCGAATTAGGCGTGCCCACTGCGGGCAGCCCGTTAAAGAATTTAGTACTCGATGTTGACCATAACCAAGCGATGATTGTTGTCCGCACTAGCCCAGGCGCCGCACAATTAATTGCTCGTTTGTTAGACTCCATCGGTAAACCTGAAGGGATTTTGGGAACCATTGCGGGTGACGATACGATCTTTATTTGTCCATCTAGCATTCAAGATATCGCCGATACCTTGGAAACCATCAAATCTTTATTCAATTACGCAGAATAAAAAAACAGGTCAGCTTGCTGACCTGTTCTATTTCCACTGTACGCTTTTCAGTCCAGCATTAGCCTAATTTCAGGGCTTGTGTCCCACTTACGTTACAGTATTTAGCCGAAACTCCTCAGCCTTAGTAAGCCACACTGATCCTTTGATTGGGATGCGCCGCTTTTTCTGCTTCATCGAGCATGGCTTTGGCGTAATCACTCACCGAAATCCGGCTGCGGCCATTTGCATCGGTAAAGAAGCTATCGCCACCTAAACGGTAAGAGCCTTCACTTGCACCAGGGTAGATCTCTGCCGCTGGGCTGACAAAAGTCCAGTTAACAGTGGTGTTGGCGGCGCGAAATGCCTTCAATGCCTCACCTTGAGCCAGAGCTTCATCCTTATAGGCAGACGGGAAATCTGGGCTTGAAACCAAAGTTACTCCCGGTGCCACTTCTAGACTACCTGCCCCACCGACCCACAATAAACGTGGCACTTTAGCCTGTGGCAATACGGCTAATAGATTATTAACTGTTTTCGCCACTAAGCCGTGATTCTGCTCAGCGCGGCCGCCCACTGAAGCAATTAACACATCCACGCCTGCAAAGGTTTCAGCGGTTAATGGCTGAGTCAGGTCAACACTACGCACTTCTGCCGCCGTTTCACCAAGCTTGCTTGGGTCACGCACTAAGGCAACGACGTCATGACCACGGCTTAAGGCTTCATTTAAAATGGTTCCGCCAATCCAACCTGATGCACCTAATACTGCAATTTTCATTTGATAAGTCTCACTGCTGATTTAAATTGAGACCAGTTTACTTGCGATACTTAGCGTGATAAATATCGATAAATGAGCAGGATTGTTTCAGATTGAGATACTAATGGGTGTAATTATATATGGATAAAATCGCCGCCATGCGTAGCTTTATCGAAGTGGCTAACTGTGGCAGCTTTACTAAGGCCGCAGAACACCTCGATCTCAGTCGTTTACAGGTTTCTCGCCATATTCAAGAAATTGAGCAGTGGCTCAGTTTACGCCTGCTACACCGCACCACCCGCAGCGTTAGCCTGACCTTACAGGGTGAAGAAGCCCTGCAATATTGTCAGCGGGTGCTGAGTGAAGTCGCCGCAATGGAAAGCCGCGCCCATAGTCATAACACTGAATTAGTCGGCAGTATTCGTATTGCCACACCCGTCGGACTTGGGCAGCACAGTCTGTTTGATGTGGTCGATCGCTTTATAAAATTGCACTCTAAGGTCAATATTCAGCTGTTAATGTCGGACAGTTTTGCTCAATTAGTGGATGAGCGGGTGGACGTGGCACTGCGCTATACCGAGCAGCCCGATGAGAATTTGATTGCCCGTAAATTGATGAGCATAGATGCTGTGCTGTGCGCCGCGCCCAGTTACTTGGCTCAAGCCGAGCCGTTAACCGTCCCTAACGATCTGCTCAACCATAATTGCCTTATCCATAGCTCGCAGCAACATTGGCAGCTACTCAAGGAGCAACAGAGTGAGCGGATAAAACCTATGGGGAATCTGATGGCCAATGAAATGGGAGTGCTGGTCAGCGCCGCGTTGCGCGGGCATGGCATTGCCTACTTGCCCTGTGACTTAGCTAATCAATATCTGGCCAGCGGTCAACTGCAAGAAGTGCTCCCCGAATACACGGCACCAGGCCAAACCCTCTGGGCCGTGTACTTATCTCGCAGCTACCAACAAGCGCTAGTGCGCGCCTTTATCGATTTTACCGCTCAGCAATGGCGGCTCGATATCAATAAGTGGACAGCGGCGAGTTAAGCCCACAAACAAAAACGCACTGAGGCTTAAGGCTCAGTGCGTTTAGTCGCGATTTGCTAAGGGTTAATTATCGAATTGCATCAAAAAATCTAAGCTTGGGGCGAAAAACGACGAGCCAGTTAACGCACTGGTAAAGTGCATCAAGTGATCGTGATTACCCGCACCATCACCAAACACCATGCTATGGAGCATCTTCTCGAAGTGATCCGGTGTGCGGCAGGTTGAAATAAACATCAAACCTTGTTCTTTGAGCGAGCCGTAAGGCATGCTCTGGCGCAAAATCTCGATGGACTTGCCGTTTTCATCCTTGAGGTTTACCCGCTTGATATGGCTGGTTAATGGCTTATCTTCCGACTCGTATTCGATGTTGTCTTGCTTGGTACGACCGATAATATCTTCTTGCTTTTTAAGCGGTAATCTATGCCACTTACTCAAGTTGTGGGCGTACTTTTGTACGTGAATATAGCTGCCGCCCTTAAATTCAGGGTCTTCATCCCCAACCAAGGCGACCTCTTGGCGATGACGCCCTTTCGGGTTTTCGGTGCCATCGACAAAGCCCGTTAAGTCGCGACTATCCATAAATCTAAAGCCGCGCTCTTCTTCCACTAACTCGACTAAGTCTTCAAACATTTGGCTGATTTCGTTGGCGACTAAATGCAAAATGTCGTAACGATCGCAACGAAGATGCACAAACAGATCGTATTCGATCGCAGGCGCCTCGCGGTTACCCGCCTGCATCGCTGGGAAAGGCTTAAGCATTTCGGGGCGAGCATCGGGATAGAGACTGTCCCAATAGTTGGCGCCTATGGCCACAAAACCATTAAATGCACTATCGGAATACTGATCCGTCAACTCATAAATATACTGCGCAACGTTGGCAATACAGGGACGCAATTGCGATTCAACGTTATCGTTGTCGCTCGCATTAAACATCAAATAGACGCTATGTAAGTTTCCCTCTGCACACACACCTAACTGTTCACGCGGCATATTTTGAATATCCATCTGGTTATCACCCTGTTGTCGATTCATTTTCGGCAATATTATCCGCAACTTTACCTGAAAATGACATTAAGTAACGCACAGTTTGTCCGTCTTTGTGATGTAAAGGCCTTTTGAGGCTGAAATATAAAAATTGACGAGGCCATTACGCCTCGTCAATTTTGTCTATTCTGCATTCGCTTCAGTAGAGCAAAACGAGTGATGCGTTAATATCCTGCGGCATAACCATCCTTTCGGCTTTCTGATGCACCGCGGTAAACGCCCGTTTCAGCATTAAAGCCAATGGCTTGATAGCCACCGAAATCACCGAGAACATCGCGAAGCACATGGCCTTTCTTCATCAGCTCACGTCGAGTTTCAACGGGGAAGCCTGATTCAAGGCTCACATAGCCACCGTCATTCATTATCTCCCCCGTAGGCTCAGTCGAACCTGAGTGTAAAATTCTGGGGGCATCACCCGCTTCTTGCAAGTTCATTTTAAAATCAATCAGATTGATAATAATCTGCGCATGCATTTGCGGCTGTGTTGCGCCGCCCATCACCCCAAAACTGAGCCAAGGTTTACCGTCTTTGGTCACAAAGGCGGGAATAATGGTATGGAAGGGCCGCTTACCCGGCGCATAGGTGTTAAATCGACCTTCGGTGAGATCGAACATCTGCCCGCGATCTTGCAGCACAAAGCCGAGATCCGGCGGCGTCATACCTGAGCCCATGCCGCGGTAGTTACTCTGGATCAGCGACACCATGTTGCCGTCTTTATCCGCGGTAGTGAGATACACAGTATCCCCATGTTGCAGCGCAGGATTGCCGGCATCGACACTCTTAGCCGCCTTGTTTAAATCAATTAACTTGGCGCGATCGTAATTATACTGCTGCGAGATTAACTCTTTTACTGGCACTTTGTTAAAGGCCATATCGGCATAGAATTTCGCGCGATCGGCAAAGGCGAGTTTTTTCGCCTCTACAAATAAGTGCACATATTCGGGACTATTAAAGCCCATGGCGGCGACATCGAAGGGTTCCATGGTTTTTAAGATCTGTAGCGCAGCAATCCCCTGCCCGTTGGGCGGCAATTCCCACACATCGTAACCACGGTAGTTGACCGATACGGGTTCAATCCAGTCACTGGTATGGCTGGCTAAGTCTTCATAACTTAAATAGCCACCTTGAGCCTTGATGTATTTATCAATACTTTTGGCAATGTCACCCCTGTAGAAGGCATCGCGGCCGCCTTTAGCAATTTTCTCATAGGTGTTTGCCAGCGCAGGATTTTTGAAGATTTCGCCCACCGCAGGCATTTTGCCATTGGGCATATAGGTTTCTTTAAAACCGGGGAATTGAGCGAGCTTTTTACCGCTGCTCTCAAGGTAATAGGCAATCAACTCGGAGACAGGGAAACCTTCGCGGGCATAACGAATCGCTGGCGCTAAGTTATCGGCCATTGGTAACTTGCCGAACTTGTTGTGCAGTTCGAACCATCCATCCACCGCACCAGGAACGGATACGGGTAGCGGCCCCAAAGGAGGCAAGTAATCTAATCCGAGGGATTTTAGCTTCTCTAGCGTTAAGGATTTGGGGCTGCGACCGGAGGCATTAAGGCCATACAGTTTTTTATCTTTCGCGCTCCAAACAATGGCAAATAAATCACCACCGATACCTGAACCAGTCGGCTCGACTAAGCCCAGCATGGCATTCGCTGCAATGGCCGCATCGACGGCGCTACCGCCCTGCTTTAATACATCAATCGCGACCTGTGTCGCCAGCGGTTGACTGGTGGCCGCCATTCCGTGGGTAGCATACACTTCTGAGCGCGTCGCAAAGGCTTTACCCGTGATCCTATCCATGGCTAACACTCCCGATGACGACATGGCTGTCGCCACTGTGACTAAGGTACAAATTGATTTTATTGTTTTTATCATAATTCCTCCCACTCTGGAGGAATTAAGGTAACAAGGAAGGCTGAAAATATCAGCAAACGAGACATTTTTTGCTCAAGTTAAACGTAAGCAAAAATGTCATGCTTTCTGCTGATACACTGACATCTCGAGAGTGGCCTAGGCATTAAGACTCAAATAGCACTAGGGAATGTGGCTCAGTATTTAAGCCCACTCGCTGACCAACATTGAACTGCATAATTTGGCTACGTACTTCGACATAATGGGCGTGGGATGCCGCCTCGACTTTTACCCAATAATGACAAAATGCGCCGAGGAAGCGCCGCTCGGTAATTGTCCCTACGCCCGCATCATCGGCACTGAGCGCCAATTGCTGTGGCCGCAAAAACACTTGGCCATTAAATGCATTAGACTTTGACAAGGGCGTGAGGCTGCGCAGCTCACCAATGGGAGTGACAACACGGTGGCCATCAACGACCTCGGCGGGTAAATAGTTGCCACTTCCCAGAAAATCAGCCACATAGCGGCTATTTGGTGCGGCATATAAGTCTTCCGCTCGGCCATGTTGTACTATCACACCTTGGTTAAAAATGGCCAAGGTATCGGCAAACACAAAGGCCTCATCTTTGCTATGGGTAACAAAAACCGCACTAACATTACGCTGCTTTAGAATGCTACGGATCTCCGCCATCATGCTGTGGCGCACCTGTGCATCGATATTCGAAAAAGGCTCGTCGAGTAACAGTAATTGCGGCTCATAGGCTAATGCGCGGGCAATCGACACCCGCTGCTGCTGACCACCCGACAACTCATGGGGATAACGCTTGGCTAAGCCTTCAAGTTTTACTAGGGCGAGCATGTCATCTAACCGCGCCTTGCGCTGCGCTGGCGTTAATTTTGCCACACCAAAGAGAATATTCTCGGCGACGGTCAAATGGGGGAACAAAGCATAGTCTTGGAAAATCATCCCTATGCCCCGTTGCTCACTCGGCACAAATTGCCCTGCGCCGCTGACCGTCTTGCCATTGATTTGGATCTCACCTTGGCTAATCGCCTGCAATCCTGCCACCGCCCTGAGCAAAGTCGTTTTGCCGCAGCCACTTGGGCCGAGCAGCGCAAGGATTTCCCCTTGTGCCAGGGTTAAATCTAAGCCTTTGAGTACCTGTTGGCCCTGATAATCGCTATGAACTTGATGAAGATTGAGCGTACTGGTCATCGACTATCTTGCTCCAAGGAACGGTTTAAATAAATCAGTGGGACTAAACCCACGAGCACAATCACAATGGCGGGCAAGGCGCCATGTTCAAGCTTTTCGTCAGAGACAAACTGGAAGACATAGGTGGCGAGATTCTCAAACCCTATGGGACGCAGCAACAATGCCGCCGGTAATTCTTTCATGCTTTCGATAAACACCAGCAGCGCCCCGGCAAATAAGCCCTTGGTGAGTAGCGGTAAATGTACTCTTTGGAGTAAACGTCGAGGGCTTTGCCCAAGTGTTAGACTCACCATGTCTAATGAGGGCGGGATGCGTTTATAGCTAGTCTCAACACTGCCAATCGCAATGGCCACAAAGCGCACACAAAAAGCAAAAACCAGCGCAACCGTACTGCCAGTGAGCAAGAGCCCAGGGCCTGCCATCCCCAACCAATCGGCGACGTCGTTAATCGCAAAGTCGAGCAGGGTTAATGGCACCAATACACCAATGGCAAGTACCGTACCGGGTAAAGCATAGCCAGTTGAAGCCAAGCGCGATGGCAATGCATCACTCGTCCTTGGGCTAACGCGGCGGATAAACATCAATATCAATGCAATCGCGCAGCACACTAAGCTAGTAATGAGCGCGAGGCTCAAACTATTCACGCTCAATTGCCAGAAAATCGGATCCCAGCTCTGCTCAAAATAACCGATAGCGTAGGAGAGTAAAATTCCGCTTGGCAGCACAAAGGCCAGCAGTAACAAGGTGATGCAATAACCGAGGGCAAACAGGGTTTGCATCGGTGAGAGCCGATATAAATCGCTCGCTTGAATGCGGGACTGTTTTTGGAATAACTGCTGCTTACGGCGGGCAAAACGCTCAACGCCAATCAAGCTAAACACCACCAGCAGGATAATGGCCGAGAGCTTTGCCGCGGCGGTTAAATTGCCATAGCCCAACCAAGTGTCATATACGGCTGTCGTTAAGGTTGGCACGGCAAAATAGTTAACCGTTGCAAAATCCGCTGCGGTTTCCATCGCCACTAATGCCACACCCACGGCCAAGGCGGGCCTTGCCATTGGCAAAGATAAACGCCAAAAACTCTGCCACGGCGAGCAGCCCATGATCCTTGATGCATGCGCCAAATTTAAGGATTGCTCCATAAACGCGGTACGCGCTAACAGATAAATATAGGGAAATAACACCAGCGATAACACACACGCTGCACCACCTAAGGTGCGAATATCAGGGAAAAAGTAATCCTGCGGTGAGCTCCAACCAAAGAGCGCGCGCAAACTCCTTTGTACTGGGCCGGTGTAATCAAATAAATCCGTATACACGTAGGCAACAATGTAGGCTGGCATGGCTAAGGGCAATAACAAAGCCCATTGCAAATACCGTCTACCGACAAATTCACAGCGCGCCATTAACCAAGCGCAGGGCAACGCCAGCAACAGTGAGCCAATACTCACCCACAGGATCAACCATAAGCTATTAGTGATGTATGTCGGTAATACAGTAGAAAGTAGATGACCAAAAACGGCCTCATCGGGCTGAGCCGCTTGAAGAAGTAACGCAACGAGGGGTAACACCAGTAGCACAGCTATGGCATAACCAGTAAGCGACCAGCTTCTGGCTAATCCTAAAATCATGTGGCTCCTTTAAAGCAAGTGCGCCAATCAAGGCGCACTTATCGATTTAACTGCGTAACTAGAGGTCAAACTGAACTTCATCTAACAATTTCACCGCCGCTTGGTGGTATTCCGCCAGCTTGAAAATCGGCAACTTATCAGATTTAAACTCGCCCCAAGAGGCCACTAAGGTTGAAGGTGCAACATCGGCTTTTACTGGATATTCCATATTCACTTCGGCATAGGCTTTTTGCGCCACATCGCCAGAGAGGAATTCCATCAACTTGATAGCATTGTCTTTATTCGGCGCGTGGCGAGTAAGCACCATACCTGAAACGTTGACATGGGCACCGCGGTCAGCCTGATTAGGGAAATTAATCACCACGGCTTCAGCCCAGCTCTTTTGCTCCGGATCTTGCAGCATATTGCCATAGTAGTAGCTGTTACCAATCGCGATATCACATAAGCCTTCTTTTACCGCTTGAACCTGTCCGCGATCGTTACCTTGAGGCTTGCGGGCTAAGTTAGTTTTCACGCCCTGTAGCCACGTTTTCGTGTCCGCCTCACCGTGATGAGCAATCATCGAAGCCACCAAGGCGATGTTGTAAGGATGCTTACCGCTGCGAGTACAAATCTTACCTTTGTATTTAGGATCGGCGAGATCCTCATAGCGAATCGCTTGTGGGCCTAAGCGATCTTTTGCCGTATAGAGGTTTCGAACACGCATCGTCAAGGCATACCATTGCCCATCCGGATCGCGGTATTGCGCAGGAATATTGCTATTGAGCTGCTCACTTTTCACGGGAGAAGTCAGATCTTTTTCGACTAATTCGACCAAACGAGAAAAATCTGAAGTTAACACTAGATCGGCGGGCGATAAGCGACCTTCACGGGCGATACGTTCGGCAATCCCGTCTTTGGCAAACACCACATTCACGCCAATGCCTGTTTCTTCAGTAAAGCGCTTCAAGATGGGCTCAACCAAAAATGCTTGACGATAGGAATAAACCGTTAATTTTTCATCCGCATGTGCAGACTGTGCAACCGATATTAACCCAATTAAAGCGGCACAAGTTACCCATTTCATTCGCGATTTCTCCTCAAAATGATGACGTCAAACGTGAGTCGTTCTTAGACTAAAAATGATAATAGTTATCAGTTTCGCAAGAGTAATTGATCGACTTGAGGAGAGCAATAGTTAGTATAACTTTTTGTTTTTAATGAAATTAAGATGTAAAGAGGCGAATTATCTCAAACCAAACTAAACTGAATCTTAATTTTTAAAAATAGTTGGGAGGTATTATGTTTAGCATGCTACTACTCTTCATTACCATTCTTGGACTAGCGATATTTATGACCTACCAAAATAGTCAAAAGCAGCACAAGTCGTTTGCCAAAACCACGAGTTCGGCAAAACGAGCAAAGCACGGAACGACGATATTGAATGCCTTCCACTGCGTGAGTATTGAAAATGAAGCAAATTGCTGCAAACAGGTCGATGCAATTAAAGGAAAACGCTTCCTGTCAAAAGAAGCACCTGAAATTCCAGTGAAAGGCTGCACCCAAAGCCAATGTCAGTGCCACTATAAACACTATGACGATAGGCGCCAAGCTGGTAACGATCGCCGAGTTGACTACGGCATGACTAAAGAGCTCTTCGGCGCATTTGGTGAACATAATCGCCGAGATAAGCCTAAAGGCCGGCGCTTAACCGACCATTGACAATATTTATTGTGGGCGAGTATCTACAAACGCAGGTAAATCACGCATTTCGCTAAACCAGATCGCAGTCGCTGGAGCAACTTTACGCCAATCGAGTTCAGGGTGTCTGAAATCCATATAATCCAACAAACAGATTAACGCTAACTGTGGCGCTTGTATGGTTGCTTGAGTAATCACGCTCTGATGTTCCATCTGCATCAACCCACGCAGCAGAGCCTGCTCAAAACGTGATGTCCAAAAAGCTGATCTCACCCCCTCATCTTCACGCATTTGCTCTTGGCGCAACTTCACCGCGCTATCAATTAATCCCTTGATCATCGAGTACTGGCACTGCAATACCCAGTTATAAGGTTGACCGCCAAACATTTCCTGTGAACCTAATTCTGCGTCCAGATAACGCATAATCACTTCGCTATCGAAAATAGGCACGCCATCATTCGTGATCAGACAGGGAATTTGACCTAACGGATTAACATCAAGCAACTGTGCCGTATTTTCCATTGGATTAACGAGGACTTCTTCAATATCTTTAATCCCTAAATAACTGATTAAGCTACGAACACAGCGAGCATAGGGTGACGCAAGGGAGCAGAGCAACTTCATCAAAAAATCCTTCTAAACGACAACTATAAAGCAACGAATACGTTGGTAACGGATACTAAACACTCGCATTATTACCAATATTTTTCTACGGTAATTTGCCCAGGAGCACGGCGTAAATTTTTCGAGAGCCCCTTATCAAGCAATGCCGCTTGGGCGCCGCTAATCATCCCAGGATTACCGCAAATCATCACCTGGGAATCCGCCGCACTTAAGGTTAATCCGACTTTTCGCTCGATTTCACCCGAGACTAAGCCATCGGGGATACGGCATTGCAATGCGTCATCAAGCTTTTCACGGGTCACAGTTAAACACAGGATAAACTGATCTGGATATTGCATCGAATAAGCCTTTAGTTTATCGAGGTAGGCTAAATCTTTAGCTTCGCGCACACCATAGACAAGTACGATCTTCTCAAAACGCTGCCAAGGTTCGGCGGTATCCAGCATGGATAAGAATGGCCCGATGGCCGTACCTGTGGCTAAAAACCATAAATGCCGACCTTGTAATTCTCCCTTTGGGATCTCATCTAAGGTCATAAAACCCGTTGCCGTTGGAGTGATTTCTATTTCATCACCGATGGTAAGATTCTGTAATTGTGGGGATAACTGGCCATCCTCTACAGCAACAGCCAAAATTTCGGCATAGGGTTTATCGGGAGAATTAACAAGGGAATAAGCTCTAGCGATACGCTTATCATCTTGCAGTTGACTGAGTTTAATAAATTGACCGGGAATAAAGGGAGCTAACTCGGCCGCTATCCGCAGTGAAAATAACTTGTCGTTCCAATCAATACGTTCAATAACGCGTCCCCTAGTCCACATAACTCGCCCTCAAGCAAAACGTTAAATAGGCTCCTAGCATAGACGGTTATTCACACAACAAAAACCCCTTATTGTAAGGGGCTTAAGAGTTAAGATATGCAAGATTAAATTAAGTGTTAGTCGCTTGAGTCTCATTTGATTTTTTATTAAAACTGTCCCTAAAGGCCTGTAATCCTTCTTGAACGAGCCCATAGGTTTTATCCACACCATCGGCAATATCGCCCTGCAGCACTTTAAGACCAGATAAAATATCCCTCGCCTCTTTAAAGCCATTATCGATAGCGCCACCAATGATGGTCATAAAGCTGTCGAGCTGTTCGTCAAAACTCATATTCGAATTTTGCTGCTGATGAACACTAAAAAATTGCGTCGCGAAACTCACAATACGATCGGCAGTGGCCTCGGGGGACGTATCGACACCGTTATCATAGGCGGTTTGAATCGCGTTCTCGCCCATAGAAGGAGCTAACTCTTTGTTTATCGCTTCGATTGCTGCGCGATAAAGCAAGGTCATAGATTGATCACCCGACTTTAGGCTTACATCTTCCTGCGCCGATAGAATTGCTTGATTCATTAACTGCTTACTAGTTTGCTGCGCCGTCTGTTTAGAGGTGGCATCCACATTTTTCGTCTTATCACTATTTGCCGCGTTTTCAGCATATTTACTGTGGGTCGAAGAAGTGCTCTGTACCTGTGCAGGGTTATTGATTTCCATGATGCTAGTCCACTCAACTTGGGGAGACTTAATTATCGACCAAAATTTGAGCAACTTTAGCAATTTTATAAATTGCAGTACCATTCATACTTAATGCAATGATACAAATAGAGAATAGGTTTGTTTGTTCAATACCATCCTAACCCCCTCTTAATACTCGCCCATAAAATAAGGATATAAGGCATGGCAATCGCCCAATATTTACATGGTTTTTTGCGGCATAATCGAAGAATCGGTTTCAATTCAGGAACGCTAATACAATCATTACTGATAAGTCTGCTATTCTTCGCCAGCATTGGACTTAGTCCGATCAATCAAGCTATTGCCGATAATCGATTAATCATTCTCGTAAGACATGCAGAAAAAGCTGATGAGCCCGCAGGCGATCCTCCCCTTTCAGCCAGTGGCAATATACGTGCTCAGGCGCTTATCAGCGCCTTAAAACGTACCCCCATTTCGCAGCTGATTGCGACTCAATATCAAAGGACTCAGCAAACCTTATTACCGATTTCAACGGAGCGGCATTTACCGATTACTGTGCTCGAGGCAAAAAAACCTCTCGAACCCCATATCCAACATATTGTTGAACAAGTACATGCGGTTAAAGGTAACAGCTTAATTGCAGGGCACTCCAACACCGTGCCACTTATCATCAAGGCTCTCGGTGGCCCTGAAATTACCAACATCAGTGAAGATGATTACAGCCAGTTGTTTTTACTTTCCATTAATGATGGACAACCTGCCAGCTTGATCTCCACCCGCTACGGCAATGAATAGAGGATAACAAGATGCACGAATTGAATTGGTTTATGTGGGGACTAGATCTCTTATCTGGGCTGTTTTTAATCATTATCGGTTTTGGCGCTCTAGCCATTGTCTACATGTACTTTGCTGACAAATTGCAAACCAAACAGGCAGTACGCCATAACTATCCTGTGATTGGTCGTTTTAGATATTTATTTGAGAAACAAGGTGAATTTTTCAGACAATACTTTTTTGCCCAGGACAGGGAAGAACTCCCCTTTAACCGCGCAGAACGAAGCTGGGTATATAGAGCGGCTAAAAATGTCGATAGAACGATAGCATTTGGCTCGACCCGGCCCTTGGACACGACAGGTACGATTATGTTTATGAATACCGCCTTTCCGACCCAAGATGAGGACATTACACCCATTCATCCGCTGACTATTGGCGCCGATTGCCGCGAACCTTACACCACAAATACCATTTGCCACATCTCTGCCATGAGCTTTGGCGCTCTGTCCCGCCCCGCTATCACCGCCTTATCCCATGGTGCGGCGCAGGCAGGTTGTTGGTTAAATACCGGTGAAGGCGGTTTAAGCCCTTATCATTTAAAGGGCGGCTGTGATTTAGTCTTTCAAATCGGCACCGCCAAATATGGCGTTCGTAACGAGCACGGCCATTTAGACGATAACAAACTCAAAACAATTGCGGCGCACCCTCAAGTCAAAATGTTTGAAATCAAAATGAGTCAAGGCGCAAAACCCGGTAAAGGTGGCATCCTACCTGGCGTAAAAGTGACAGAGGAAATCGCCCATATTCGCGGTATTCCACAGGGACAAGATTCCATCAGTCCCAACGGTCATATCGAGTTTAAAAATGTTGGCGATATTCTGGATATGATTGCCAGAGTGCGCGAAGTCACGGGTAAACCCACAGGAATAAAAGCCGTACTCGGCGACGTAACATGGCTTGAGGATTTTTGCGATGAAATTGAACGTCGTGGAGAAGCATCTGCTCCAGACTTTTTTACCTTAGATAGCGCCGATGGTGGAACAGGTGCCGCGCCGCAACCTTTAATGGATTGTGTTGGCCTACCGCTAAAAGAAAGTCTACCTATTTTGGTTAATGTATTGATTCAACGTGGATTGCGTAAACGTATCAAAGTGATCGCCTCTGGTAAACTCATCGTCCCTTCACGGGTCGCTTGGGCGCTCGCCTTAGGCGCTGACTTTATCGCCTCAGCCCGTGGGAATATGTTCGCCTTAGGCTGTATTCAAGCATTGCAATGCAACAAGGATACTTGTCCCACTGGAATTACCACACACAATAAAAAACTTCAGCAAGGACTTGATCCAAAAGATAAATCTAACCGAGTTGCCAATTATAACCATAATCTACACCACGACTTGGCGCTAATAGCCCATGCATGTGGGGTAACAGAACCAAGGCAGCTCAAACCTTCCCATGTGCGGATTGTACTTGAAAGTGGCTTGTCGGTTTCACTGGATAAATATTATTCCCATATCAATCAATAATTATAAATTTCCAGTGCATAACATACGACTTTCATCTAAAGTTAATTCAGCAATAACTAATTTGAATGTGTATCACAAAAGGAGTAAAATCCGTGATACACGCATTGAATTAAATCATTTCATATTTATTGTTAAGGAAACACTGTGAAATCTAGCTTTGTAAGCCAAATGTCTGACAGCAAAACTGCCAGCACAAGCTGTAAGAGCTGTAATCGCTTAACAGAGATCGAAGGCGAGCTGTTGTGTTTTCGTGAAGGTCAAGTCATTCGTCTGAAACGAATTGACGACTCGACCAATAAATTCAATCTGCTGTGTGAAGGTTGGAAGGCTGGAAAACCCAAGGGGATATAATTTTATATATCCTATTATTCTGCTTAACAAACACCATGAATATCAGCGTTATATTCATTCGTTCCACGAATAATCCCAGCCAGTCCCATATCTAGATTCAGTTTGGCCAGCGTTAACCGTCTTGTTGTCACTTTCAGACCTGCATTGAGCTCAGCATGAATTCGTTGTAGCGAATCATAATCTACACCGCGCTTTTGAAGCGTTGCCATAATGGCAAACCAGTCTGTGCTGACTTTCTCTTCTCTGCCTTCAATATTGACTCTTAATGCCATATTTTCCATGCCAAGCACCTCTTATGATTATTTGCTTGGATTCGAGTATAGAGAGCCTTAGCTGAATAAAAACTGAATTGTCCCAACGCTATTAGACTTACAGCAAACGCTTTTGATAATTACACCAAGAGCTGTTGTTGTTCATTTTGTATCCGCCACAACTTAGCGTAAAGGCCGTCCTGGGCTAATAATGCTGTATGATGTCCCTGCTCAACAATTTCGCCTTTGCTTAAAACAACAATCTGATCAGCATCAACAATAGTCGATAATCGATGTGCAACCACTAAGCTGGTGTGTCCTTTGGCCACCTCGCGAAGGGCCGTTAAAATAGCCTGTTCGGAGCGACTATCGAGGGATGAAGTCGCCTCATCAAATACTAACACTGGCGATCCTTTTAAGATCGCGCGAGCAATCGCAACTCGTTGTTTCTCGCCACCTGAAAGTTTTAATCCCCGCTCACCCACTTTGGTATCCCAACCCTGTGAAAGTGAAGCAATAAAATCTTCTAAATGAGCGAGTTTAATAGCATCGCGCACTTCGTCATCACTCGCATCAGGGCGACCATAACGAATGTTCTCAACTAAAGAATCATTAAATAACACTGTATCTTGTGGCACTATCGCAATCGCTCTGCGAAGCGCATCTTGTGTTAACTGGCGAATGTCGTGTCCATCAATCAAAATACGTCCTTGCTCTACATCGTAAAAGCGGAACAATAGTTTGATTAATGTGGATTTTCCCGCACCGCTATCCCCAACCACAGCGACCTTTTTACCCGCTGCAACCTTAAAACTAACATTACGCAGTATGGGTCTGTCATCATAGTTAAAACTGACCTGCTCAAAACTGAGCTCGCCACGGGAAGGGTGAAAATCTAATGCATCGGGTTTATCTATAATACTAGGGTGTTTATCCAGCAAACTGAACATCCGCTCGATATTGGCTAAAGCGCCACGGATTTCACGGTAGACAAATCCCAAGAAGTTTAGCGGCATAAAGAGCTGCATCATAAAAGCATTGATCAACACAAAGTCACCTATGGTCATTTCATTGTTGGTCACTTTATAAGCCGCTAACACCATCATCGCCGTCATCGCTAAGGCAATAATCAGCGCCTGCCCGCCGTTGAGGGCAAAAAGCGATAAACGATTCTTACGCTTAGCGACTTCCCATTGTTCTAGGGCCTGATCGTATCTATCCGATTCATATTTCTCGTTATTAAAATACTTCACGGTTTCATAATTCAGCAGGCTGTCGATAGCGCGGGTATTCGAGAGGGAGTCGGCCTTGGCGGCATCGCGCACATATTCGGTACGCCACTCGGTAGCAATGACCGAAAACCAAATGTAGGCCATCACGGAGGTAAAAGTGATCGCAGCAAAGGCAAGTCCATAATTAAAAAAGAAAATGCCAATGACCATGGCAATTTCTAACAGCGTCGGCACTATGTTAAACACCATAAAACGCATCAAAAAGCTCACGCCACTGGTGCCACGTTCAATGTCTCGCGATAAACCGCCCGTGCGTCGCTCTAAGTGAAAATCCAAATCGAGGCGATGTAGGTGATCAAACACCGCAAGGCCTAAACGCCGAATAGCCCGCTCTGTTACTCGACCAAATAAGGTATCGCGAATTTCCCCCGTAATGGCAGTTAACAGTCGTACTGCGCCATAGGCCAATACTAAGCCGATAGGCACACTCAAGGCCTGCGCTGTTTTATTAACATCTAAAGTATCGACTATATCTTTGAGAATAAACGGCAAACCGACACTAGCAAGCTTAGCAACAATAAGGCAAGACATAGCCAATGCCACCCGCCCCTTATATTCAAGCAAATAGGGCCAGAGCAATTTAATCACATGCCAATTGAGCTTATCGATGGGACCTTCAAAGTACAGTGTTGGACGCATATATCTAAACCTTTGCCTAAGTCGGTCAATTGTAACAGCATGGCGAATAATAAAGTGAATCAAAGGATAAAGTTTTAATAAAATCAATCAGATTTTTCTGACAGACAAACCACTTATCACTTGGCACAATTACCACTTATACCAGCTGCCGGTACTGAAGTAATGAGACGTCTTTAATTAGATATCCGCATAGAAGTGCCTCGATATAAAAATGTCACACTAACGACTTACCCTAGGAGAAATCACTAAGGGCTTATTAACGATAAGAAATGCCATAGTTGCAAGGTTTTATCCGAATAATGAACGCTAAAATAGGCTGCGATAACATGGATTGGAGTGTTGATTATTTTGTCGGTTTTACCCAAAATGCCCCATGGACTTAAGTTCACTAGCAGCAGGATTTGCAAACCTCTGGCCGCAGCAGCGAGCGAAGCAATATGCTCTGTACTCGTTTTGCGATAACACTAAGATAACTCAAATAAATCAAGATCGAAGGATGCTTTATGTTGGATTCAGCCAAAGTTCAATACCCGCCGTTACCACTGATCCAAACTTGGGTGTGGATGATGATCGAGTCAGGGAATCCAGAAATTCAGGACAAAGGCCGAAATAACCTGATTGCCGCTTTTGGTAGCTTAGCCAAAGCGAACGAATATTTAGCCGAAATGAGCAAAAAATAATAAAAATAAAGGCGCTGGGATAGCGCCTTTGTTTTTGATCTTTAAGCGTATTAATCGCGCTGACGACGCTCAATTACACTCTGATTTAACACCGCTAACAAACGTTCCGTATCTTCCCAGCCAATACAAGCATCGGTGACACTCTGACCATAACATAAGGCTTGACCTTCGATCAGATCTTGGCGTCCCTCGACTAAGTGACTTTCAACCATCACACCGAAAATTGCCTTATTACCCGCCGCTATTTGCTCAGCAACCTCGTTCGCAACCTGCATTTGACGTTGATATTGTTTACTGCTGTTGGCGTGGCTAAAGTCGATCATGATATTGTCGACTAGCTTAGCCTTTTTCAACTGCTCGCTGATTTGCGCCACATGGCCTGCGCTATAATTTGGCTCACGGCCGCCACGCAAAATGATATGACAATCAGGATTACCTTTGGTCGACACAATCGCCGAATGGCCAAATTTAGTGACCGATAAAAAGTGGTGCGGCGCATTCGCGGCGCCAATGGCATCAATCGCCACCTTAATCGTGCCGTCGGTACCATTTTTAAAGCCTACTGGACAAGATAACCCCGAGGCCAACTCGCGATGTACTTGTGATTCCGTAGTGCGAGCACCAATAGCGCCCCAACACATCATATCCGCCACATACTGCGGGGTAATCATATCGAGAAACTCACCCGCGGTCGGCATGCCAGAGTCATTCAAATCGACTAAAAGTTTACGCGCAGTACGCAAACCATCGTTCAGTTTGAAGCTGTTATCCATATAAGGATCGTTGATGAGCCCCTTCCAACCCACTGTGGTACGCGGTTTTTCAAAATACACACGCATCACCACTTCGAGCTGATCTTGATAACGTTCTCTTAGCGCAACCAGTCGCTGGCCATATTCCAATGCGGCTTTAGGATCATGAATAGAGCAAGGGCCAATAACGACTAACAAACGATCATCTCGGCGGGCAAGAATGTTATGGATGCTTTGGCGGGCGTTAAACACAGTTGCAGCAGCGTTTTCGGAAGCAGGAAATCGTTCAAGAATCGCAATCGGTGGAAGTAACTCTTTGACTTCATTAATGCGAACGTCATCATTTTGGTAATACATAATTTACTGCTCCAACTCTCGTGTTTAGGCTATTTTTATCGCTGCAATAGGGATCTCGACTGCAATACTGAATTCAATTTATCCAGTATGCGCCGCTAATGCAACCAAGTTGTCTCCATTTCAACAAATCAGCTATAAGGTCTTGTTTTAACATATTTTTAAAAAATACAAATTCAAATATTTCAATGTGATATGCAAACTAAAGCCAAGCAAGTGTTGGGGTTGGAAGCAAGCGGTGATGAAAGCGGAAAATTAAAAACCTCCTTTATCAGGTATTAAGCACAAACAAAGGAGGTCGAGTTAAGAATTTAGTGTTGCTGCATGGCCTGTAACTTGGCCTGATAACGATGCTTATCTGTGGCTTCGCGGCTAAGTGCCACCGCCTTTTCCATATTCTGTTTAGCGCGTTTTTCATCACCCAGCGCCCAATAGGTGCGTGACAGACCAAAGAAAAACTCATGGCGATAATCGGCCTTATCGACCGCCCTTTGATACCAAGCGAGCGCCTCACGGTATTGATGCTCATCGTAGGCCTGCTCGCCCATATCATAGTAGTAATAAGGGTTACGAATGCGCGCTAATTCAAGCACTTTATGGATCTGTGCCCACTCATCTAAACGCCCCTGTTCACCTAAGATCACCGCTAAGTTATAGAGGGTCGTCATATCGCTAGCATCAAACTTAAGGGCGTAGCGATAAACTTGCTCTGCACGTTGCTCATCGCCCTTGTGGCGATAAATCACGGCTAAGGTGTTGAGTGCAGGGATAAAGTGTCCAGATTTTAAACCCGCTTTAACCAAAGCGTAGGCTCGGTCTAAATCGCCTTCGACTAAAGACTCGGCGGCCATATTGTTGTAAAACATAGCAGTTAAGGTCTGGCGATTGATTTGCACTTTGTTGTAGCCTCGCAGGGCTCGCTCGGGCATAAAGTCGACCAAAATGGCATGGGTCGACATATAAACCGCATGCACGCTTGAAGCGGGTAGCAAGCGCAGATTGACATGGCCGTTAATCAGATAAAACTCGCCCTGTTTATCCCAAACGGGTTCAATCGCAATATCCTGAAACTCAGTGCCAATCTTAAAAATATCCGCTAGCACCGATGTCATGACCACCAACGACATACAATTCCCCGCACGCTGGGCGTAGGTTTCGCTGGCGGTTTGAGTCAGATTATCTTGATAGTGAAAGTCGCTGTGGCCACCATCTTGGTTAGCATTGATATAACTGGCTAACCATTCGTGCACCGCAAGGGGATTTTTCGTCGAGAAGCTATAGCGATCGTAGGCACGCCGGACATCGGCTACCACAGAGGGCGGAAGACTAAAAATATCCTCGACGCTAGGAATATTATTAACCGGTGTAAACAACGAATCGGCAAACAGGGCATCTATCTCATTATCACTAGGTTTGGGAGCTGTCGAGCTGCAACCCAATAATAGTAAAAGTAATAATGAGTAGAATATACCGCTAGAGATGGTGCGCAGTTGTATCATGATACGTCCCCCAGACCATAAGGCTCCTATTTGAGCTTATTACACTTGGCCAAAAAGACGTCATTAAATGGTTACAAAAAATAACGACCTGTCGCATAGGATTGCGGCAGTTTGAGAGTTAACGCTGCGCCGGAGGGTCAACCTTGATATACACATCCTGCTGCTGATAACGGTAAGGACGATAGTTATCCTGACCGCAGGTAAAATAGCGGTAAGGCCTTATCTGCGCGATACAGCCCAGGGGCAAGGCTTGCAGAATTTGAATTTGCTCCTGTCTTCTCAAAGACTCCTGCCATTCATAATCTTTCAGCACTTGGTCGCGAACAGCAAAAGCATCGAAAGGCTTATCCGAGCGAGTCACCACAACTTGCCCCGCAAAAGTGGGCAAGGCTAAGAGAGCACTCAGCATACTCCCGAGCAAACAGGTACGTCTAAGTGGTGCGGTGAGATCCGAGATTAAGCGCATCGTTAGCTCCTTGTTGCGGTACAAGTAGAATCGAAGACCCATAAAAAAAGCAGAGCACTTGGCTCTGCTTTACTATCCTCTTATCCCTTAGAGGCATCAAGTGTATCAGCGCGAGTTAGCCCGCACTTTTTACAGTTACAAACTCTGGGTAAGCATCGATACCACAGTCAGATGCATCCATACCGTTATATTCTTCTTCCTCAGAAACACGGATACCCATGGTCATCTTCAGTACAAACCACACCGCAAACGACGCGCTAAATACCCATGCGAAGATAATCGCTGCACCAGTTAATTGCGCCGTGATAGTGGCGTCGGCATTTGATAACGGCACACACATTAAACCGAGGAAACCCGCTACGCCGTGTACAGAGATTGCACCGACTGGGTCATCAATCTTAATTCTGTCCAAACCGACGATAGAGAACACCACTAAGCCACCAGCAACTAGGCCAATCACACCCGCCATCAGCAGTGAAGGCGACAGCGGATCGGCGGTAATTGCCACTAAGCCCGCCAGAATACCGTTGAGGATCATGGTCAAATCTGCTTTACCCCAAATCATTTTGCACACAACGAGGGCAGAAATAGCACCAAAAGCGGCCGCGGTGTTGGTGTTCACAAAGACTTTAGCGACAGAGCTAGCGTTAGCCGCATCTGAAACCATCAACTGTGAGCCACCGTTGAAACCAAACCAGCCCATCCATAGAATAAACATCCCTAAGGTCGCCATTGGCAGGTTAGAGCCTGGGATTGGGTTGACTTGGCCGTTAGGGCCATATTTGCCCTTACGAGCACCGAGCAGTAACACCCCAGCGATAGCCGCCGCAGCACCTGTCATGTGCACAATCCCGCTACCTGCAAAGTCAACAAAGCCCAAGCTAGAGATAAAGCCTTTACCCCAAGTCCAGTAGCCTTCAACGGGGTAGATAATGCCTGTCATCACCACGGAGAAGAACAGGAAAGCCCATAACTTCATCCGTTCAGCGACGGCGCCAGAGACAATCGACATCGCCGTTGCCACAAACACCACTTGGAAGAAGAAGTCAGATTCCAAGGCATGGTTTGCATCGCTAGCTTGTGAGCCAATCAGCGTACCGAGTGAAGGCAACCAGCCACCTTCAGCATTGTCGACATACATAATGTTGTAGCCAACCAATAGATACATCACACAGGCAATCGCATATAACACCACGTTTTTAGTTAAAATTTCGGTGGTATTTTTAGAGCGTACCAAGCCAGCTTCGAGCATGGCAAAACCCGCTGCCATCCACATAACTAAGGCGCCAGAAATCAAAAAATAAAAGGTGTCGAGTGCAAAGCGCAGTTCAGAGACTGTCACGCCTAATTTTGTTAGTTCTTCCATCTTCCGCCCCCTATAGCGCTTCAGTGTCGAGTTCACCCGTACGAATACGGATGGCATGTTCTAAGTCGATAACGAAAATCTTGCCGTCACCAATTTTTCCCGTATGAGCCGCAGTGGTAATCGCCTCAATCAGCATGTCGAGATTTTCTGCTTTAGTGGCAATTTCTAGTTTTACTTTTGGCAAAAAATCCACCTGATACTCAGCGCCACGGTACAACTCTGTGTGCCCCTTTTGACGGCCAAAACCTTTAACCTCGGTCACCGTCATCCCCTCAATACCAATTCCGGCGATAGCTTCACGGACATCATCCAATTTAAATGGCTTGATGATAGCGCTGACTAGTTTCATCCTGACCTCCAAAAAAACGCGATTGTTATTAACTTGTAGCCAAGATAATTCAATCATTAGGCCATAATTTTAATTCATTGATTTAAAAGAAATAATAAAGAATACACTTGAATTAACCGATTAAAAATGCACCAGACTTGTGCAAGCGTCGAGGCAGCGCACTCTTTTAGTGAGCAATTTAAGTGCACGGCATATTCGACTTTTGCCCTATTGGTGAGGCTGCTCAATTAGGTTTTACTAACAGTGTAAAAAACACACAATTCACAAAATAAGCAGAGCAAACGCTAAACGATGCCTTTATTCCACCCGCGCAGAAGGAATACCCGATGTTAAAACCCGAAGAATGTGTACTCGTTATCGTCGATGTGCAGGGAAAGCTCGCTCAGATCATGGATAACTCAGCCAAGCTTCATCAGCAGTTGAGTACACTCATCCAAGGCGCGCAGCTGTTTGAAATTCCTATCCTTTGGCTCGAACAATTACCCGCCAAACTAGGCTCGACCACTGAAGAGTTAAAAACCTTACTCGAAAAAACCGGCTCACCCATTGCCAAGCAACACTTTAGTGGTTGGTATTGTGATGAATTTGCTAATGCGTTAACCCAAACTCGGCGGAAACAGGTGTTGCTCGCAGGGATAGAAACCCATGTTTGCGTATACCAGACTTGCCGTGATCTGCTCGATCAGCACTACTCAGTGCATGTCGTCGCCGATGCCGTTTCTTCCCGCAGCGTTGACAATAAACAACTGGGCATTCAAATGATGACCGCCAAGGGAGCCACGCTGACCAATGTGGAGTCACTATTATTTGAACTGCAACACGAAGCCCAAGGCGATAGATTTAAGGCGCTGATAAAGTTGATTAAATAAGGTTGATTAAATAAGACGAGAAGAGAGCTTGTTCAAGCTCTCTTTAGCGGGTCAAAACGCGGCGACACAAACAGCAAATTTGGCACTATTGGCATAACTGCGAAAACTATAACCGCTGGGGGCGACCGAGATAATGCCGACCTCGAATTCGGTCTCATACACTGTGCGAGACCAAGAAGGGATTGTCGAGCTCCACTGCGCACGTTGATAGGCTGCGCGACTCTCGCCATCCCCATAGAGGGTATTTAACTCCTGCTCCGTTGGCCTGCGCCAATTGTCTTTACCAGCAAACTCGATTGAGGCCAATTTTTGGCACCAGCGGTCAAACTGACCGTTAACACCAACCTTGGCCTCATTGCCCTTGGCCGCTTCGGTGCCGGGTAAGATAACGCCCTTACCGTCCTGACGAAACTGCACATATTCTCCTCGGCTTGGGCCAAACACAAATTCCTCCTGTACATTAAATGTCATCGCATAGGAATCGCCACTGTTGTCGGCATCATCTTGTTTTAAGTAACCCAAGGCGTTCATCACAGCGATAGAAGGCGAACTGCTAAACCATTTAGTTTGGCGATCACTTTAATCGTAAAGTGCTTTGATTTTTAAGCAGTTGGTTGATGCCAGAGTGCGGTCGTTATTGTCTAGGCCGCCATCAAAGCTAGTATCGATTGGCGTACCTTCGACATGGCCGCACAGTGGAATTTGCTCTTTTTGGCGACATTCAGTTAGTAAAAACAACAGCACTATGGCAGTGCCGAAAACGGCGATTTTGGCGGGATTAATCATCACAACAAACCTAAATCCTGTGTTGATAAAAGACAGCTACAGGCAACCTCGATGGCATTCGCATCAGGGAATTGCCTTAAGCGAATGACCAATTAAGCTATAACGCCTTAATCACAGGCTCCTGCACTAGCAATTGATCGTTTTTGTAAACATAAAGTCTACCCACTGGACTCTCTTCGGCGCTGAGCACTATCACATCGCAAACATAGCGATAGGGACCACTTTTAAACTGGAAGGAATGATTACCGCCAGTACCCTCGCGCACCAATTGACCCTTTTTGAGGACTAAATCAGGTTTCTCGCTCAGGGATTTACCCTTTGCCCAAGCGGCATAACGATATTGGTTATTATCGATGGCATCGACACGTATGGTAAATCGCGCGGTTTCCCACGCGAGTACTGGGCTAGCAAATTCGCGCACACTCTCGTGTAGCATCAATTTTTGCTGCGCGATTAGCTCGTCTCTTAATTTGGCTTCCTCTGGGCTTTGATAATTAATGCCCGAGATTTTGCCATCAAAGTCCAACCAGACACTGCCGTGATCGAGCATAATGCCGCGCCAGCCCATAGTCTCCCAGTTGTTCTCTGTGGTCGAATTGGCGATTTGACTCAACAACTTGCTATCAAAGACTTGCTGGAATCTCGTCAGCATTTGCTGTGGATTTTGTATATCGGGGAGCGGATATTCACGCTTGAGAGGATAAGCAATCTGCTTGGCAATCGCCTGACGATCACCCGCCTTGGCCGCATCAATCAAAGCTTGCACCTGCGGCACATATTCCGCTTCTAGTGCGGCCAAAGCCTGTGGCGCAAGGCTTAGACTCCCCAGCAGCAAGCCTGCAAAAAGCCCTAAGCGCGAAAGTCGATGAATAGCTGAATATGTTCGAGAAGACAGAGCATGAGGCATGGCTTATTCCTTTAAAGTCAAAAACATCCAAATTAAGACTTCGCAAGGATAGCATAGCTAAGGTGGGATAAACATAAACAATCCCATCCAAGCCTATGTGTTAAAAGCCGAATCACAGCCTCGCTCGCAGCTCCTTAAGCTAACAGCTCCTTAAGCCAACAGCAAACTAGACGCTATCGCCACCGCGACCGACATAAAGATCACCCCAATCACCCCATCGATGATAGGCGTCAGTCGTTGCAGCTTTTGCTGCACCTTGGCCTTAGAGAGCATCAGCGCCAGAAAGCCAAACCAGAGCAGTGACAAGACAAATAACAACAGCGCTGCGGCGAATTTAGTCACGGACGTCACGCTGGGGGTGATCAGGGCAGAGAATAAGGTTAAGAAAAACACTAAAGCTTTAGGATTCAATAAATTGGTATAAAGCCCTCTCATAAACCCCTGTTTAGCTGACAAAGCGTTGACCGCACCCGCCGTGGGCATATCAAGGCTGTGTTCTGAGGTTGTTGCAAACCCAGAGGGATCTGCGCCCTTGCCGTGTAATACGGTTTTGGGTTTACTGAAAAAAGCCACCGCAGCCTTAAGCGCGCCAAATCCCATCCACGCCAAGTATGAAGCACCCAGCAATTGCACTAACAGATACAAGGTATGGGAGCTTTTAATCACTAAACTAACGCCGGTTAAACTCAAAATGGTATGGGCTAAAATCGCCGCCGATATCCCGGCTGCCGTGGCGATTGCGGTGTTTCGCGGCTGTGAGGTGGCAATCTTCACCATAATGGCAAAATCCGGCCCGGGGCTCACTAAGGCAACACAATGAATAACGGCTAAAGTGACTAACAGGGATACATCCATCAATACGGCTCCGCAAAACAAGAAAAACAGAAAGTCCAGTATGACTAAATCGCCAGAGCTTGCATTGTAATAAATTGCACGCCGCTAATTTACCGAGGCAAATTAAAGCATGCGTCGCTGGAATTGGACGGGAGAGAGTAAAAAAGCCTGCTTAAACGCCTTATTTAGATGACTCTGGTCGAAAAAGCCTAACTGCTGGGCCACATCTGCCACTAAGGTGCCATCGGTTAAGGACTTTTTCGCTAACTCTAATCGCACCCGCTTAACGTAGGCATGGGGCGTCATACCCGTTGCCTGTTTAAACTGCCTTAAAAATTGAAACTTACTCAGGTTGACCTCATTGGCTAGACCTTCAAGCTGAGTGTTTTGCCAAGGTTCATCGTGGATTTTCTGTTTGATTCGATTTAACTGCTGCCATGATAGCCTACTATCCTGCTCAAGTTTAAGCACTCCTGCCGGATGGCGCGTTAATAACAGCTGCATAAAGTTCAGCAGGTGCGACTCGGCCGCAAGCTCAGAGCATTGGCCTTGGATAAGCAAATCATGCAACTGGATAAAGTACTGATATAACGCGGAGTCATCCACCATAGGTGCATTAAAAAAATGGGCCTTCAGCCCTAACTCTAGGCTGATACCATTCATATATTCCACGGGGATCGACATCACCTTAACCCGATAACCTTCGGCGTCACGGCTTTGTCCATCATGGGTTTCATCGGGATTGAGGGTCGATAGCCCATGTTGTCCTAGCTGATAATGACAGCCCTTATTAATAAATTGCTGTGCCCCTTGAGTCACCACACCTAAGTGATAATCCAGATGCACGTGTTTATCAAAACTGAAATGGGTAAATTCCGCCTGACTCAGTTCAATGCCCGAGAGACTGGGATGGCGCCAGTAATTGATATTTTCAACGGGAGTCACACGGCTCATAGGGCAAGCTTAATCTCACAGGGCAAACATAACTTTAGATACTACTCATTCTAGCCGCCGAGCTCTTGGTCGGAATAGTAAATTATTGCAGCGCCCTCCCCAAAAAATGCCAAATGGCGGATGAGTGCGAATGACTGCCGTGGCCGTCTTACGCCTCAATGGCATGGTCTTCGCTATTTATAGAAGCCACTGCGACCGTGTTCGATAACGCTTTAAACCACAAAGCAAAGTAATTGTGTTAGTTCAATAAAGTAGTTGTTTTAGGCCAATGTTAGTTATATCAGCGGGCAATGCCAGTGAGATCACATGGTATAAGGGTTCACGATCGTGCTTGATGTTTAACGCCCGAAAGTCACCCTTGCGCTAAGTGACAGAGCACTTTCAACGGAGAAATAATGCAAATACTCGCCATTGGGAGCCTATTGTTCAAAGGTGGTGTTATCCCTTTAAATAACTCTGAGTCGCGTCATCTGCCAACGTTGCCCCTTATTAGCATTGTTCACTTGGTATTGGGCTGTTAAGTGGCTTGCCTTAAAGGTTGCACATTGGGCATTCACCTCGTTGGTAGAAGAAGCGGTAACGGGAGTGGCTAATGCCATGATTAAACTTCAGGAGATAACGGCAGCGATCCGTTTAATATTCATCACCAATTTTAGTATTGAGTGTTTGAGGGTATTCCCTTAAGAGGCACCGACAGCCTCAATGCCTAACATGACTAAATATCTTGATTTAAAAATATTTTATTTGAGCTAAATATCGAAATGATGATGTTAAACAGAATAGAAACGCTAAGTTTATCCTAGGTGCGGAACAAACTTAGCGTATCGGTTGGCGCTAGCAATGGTCACTCAAGAATGGTCACTCAAGTTAGAAACGATAACTGACACTCACCCGCACCATACGCGGCTCAACGGGATGATAATGCAAGTCTTCCACACCTTCAGCTGGCTCACCCGCTAGACGAGACTCGTAGAAATAATCGATATCGTGGTCTTTGCTATCAAATATATTCAATAGCTCCAGCTTAGTATCGAAGCCCGATAACTGATAACCAAGGGCAAGGTTCACTAAAGTCGTGTCATCGGCTTTATGCTCATCAAAACTATCGAGGATCCGCTCACCTAAATATCTCAGCCTGACACTGGTATACCAACCATCGCCATCGGGACGATAGGTAATGCCCGCACTGCCAACAAAGGGCACGGCACCATCGACATATTTGCCTTCATCGAGTTCATTTTCGGTAAAACGGGCACGGGTCCAGGCCAGTTCCATATCTAAGCTCACATCATCGTTAAGCCAATAATAGGCCGTGATTTCAGCGCCGTAACGCTCAGAGGCGCGGCTTGGTTCGGTATTGCCCGCATCGCCAACGAAGAGTAGTTCAGAGTCGAGTTCCAAATACCAAAGCGCGGCGGAGAAGTTAATAAAGTCGCGATCATAGTATTTGACGCCAAACTCGCCACCATTGGAGCGCACTAACAAATCGACCTTTTCAACCGGATCGCCCGTGACTGGGTCGACCTTAATGGTTGCGCCGCGGGCATCGTTAGAATGCAATCCTTGCCCCGCATTCATATAGAGTTCCAGATTATCGTTCACTAGGTAGGAAGCGCCCGCCTTTAAGCTCAACATACCATCGGAAGCATCACCGCTGTTGAGGGGATTATCACTATCGACCTGCACATCGAAATAGTCGTATCTCAAGCCTAAATTCAAACGCCATTGGTCCGCAGGCAACCACTCCAGCTTGCCAAACAATCCCGTAGAGAGTTCCTGCACTTCATCGAGTCTCACAGTGCTGAGGCGTTCCCGTGCTTTGGTGTTATATAAACCCACGGCACCAATATCGTCGTAACGTACATCGGCACCTAGACTGTAATTGATTTGTGTCCCCGCCAGACTCATTTGCCAGTCGCGTTTAATATCGCCGCCCCAAATGGTGCGCTCATCGACCTGCTCAAATTCATCGCCATTGATGGGATCGTTTAAGAAGTAGGTAAAGTTTGAAAACAGATCCATGGTCGAGCGTATCGCATAGGCATTGGCCTGCCAGTTGCCAGCGTCATAATTCGCCGAAATGCTGTAACGACTGGCCTCACCGCCCACATCGGTGTCGAGTGAACCGTAAAAATCAATCAGCCCAGACTCCACCGCCCGCGCCGGAATTTGATCCGCCGAATTCCAGCTATTGTCGTAGGCCATCATAGTGAGGCTAAAGTCCCCGCCATTAAGCTTGGTAAGATAGCGACCAACCACATTGACCTTGCTGACATCTTCCTTAATATCACTCCAAGGACCATCGTAAGCCTGTAATTCTGTTCCTAAAATAAATCGGCCGGCCTCGGTTTTCATATCCTGAGTCGCCACCAGCCGTTGATAACCGTATTCCCCTAAGGTCACCCCAACTTGGCGATAAGCGAGTTCATCGGCGAGCAGAATTTGCGCAGCACCCGCGCCGGAAAAGTCCGCCACTTCAGGATAATAAGCTCCTTTGGCATAACGTATTTCCCCTAACAGCTCGGGGATTAAAAAGTTAAGATCCGTATACCCTTGCCCATGCCCGTGAGTCCGCATATTGACCGGCATACCTTCGACGCGAGTATTAAAATCTGTGCCATGGTCTAAGTTAAAACCGCGTAGAAAATACTGATTCGCCTTACCCGAACCACTGTGCTGAGTGACGATCATCCCGGGGACAAACTCAAGGACCTCCCCCGTGCGCAGCAGCGGGCGACTCTCGATCTCCGCCGCACCCACTATCCCTTCAGACGCCGAAGTACTATGGCCTAAGGTATTAATTTGCCTGCCACGCACTTCTAAACGCTCGATTTTATCCAGATCATCAGCAAGAGCTGTGGCCGATAAGCCGCTAAGTGGCAATAAACATAGGCCAGTTAAATAGACTTTAGCTGGCCGTGTTTTTAAAACGTGTTGTTTTAGTTTCATTGAGTGTTTCCCGAGTCAACGAGTTGATGACGCGGATTTAACACTGTCTTCACAGCACAAAAGCGGATCTAGCTCAAACTCCAGTGAGAGAAAAATCGCCAACGACATTTATCTGTCAAATTTATGTGCTGAGTCGCACATTTTTATCAACAAAAGGACAATTTGTCCGCCACCAGATCACATTTTGTTGCCGATATTGAGGTTTTTCACCGTTCGAAGAACAAGGGAGAATAAAGCTAAGCCAGTGAATTAGGATGGCTATACTCTATATAACCAGAGCTCACTATGCGTACGACAGAGTGCCTTGATTGCGCAAAACTCTGCGCATCAGTCAGAAAATTTTTTATTTCCAAAAAATTATCTATAGCATTGATTTAGATTGTTAAATTTAGATTTTTCGACACTAGGGCGTGTTATATATTCCATATTAAAGGGAGTGAGTATGCCGTTTAGGAACCTTGCGGGTATATCCAATATATTAATTGGAATCGTCTTTTGCTTAAGCGCCCAAGCGAGTGAAACCACACCTTCGCCAACAGCGGCGACTGTAACGGATAAGCCCATATTTACTATGGCGTTTTATGAGGATCCTGAACATAGCTTTTACTTTAAATGGGCCGAACTCATTTACAGCCATGCCTTAGACCAACTGGGTTATCAATTTAGTTATGAACTCGTACCCGCAATTCGAGCCAGCAAAATGCTGGAGTCAAGTAAAGTCGATGGCGAACCCGGTAGAGTGTTCAACTATGGCGATAAAGTACAACATGTGATTAGGGTTGAAGAACCCATTATCGAAACACATTTAATCGCCTTTAGTAATAATCCGAATATCAAGCTTGCTGATTGGCAATCACTAACCACAGCAGACTATAAGGTTGAATATTATCGAGGCATATTGCGGGTTGAACAAATCCTTACAGCGCTTATACCAGAAGCGCGGCTTAGTGAATCATCTTCACCCATTAACTCATTTCGAAAATTACTTCACGGCCGGATAGATATCTACATCGATTCAGAAATAAGTTCACAACTCCTTCAGCAAACTCCTGAGTTTAAAGACGGCCTAATAAAACCGATAGCGACATTAGAGGCAATCACAAGCTATGGGTATTTAAACGAGCGCCATAGCCAACTGGCTATAAACCTTGCTGCACAACTCAAAAAAATGAAGCAGCAGGGTTTATTTGAACTGTACAAGCAACAAGCGCAAGCAAGTATTAGCAGTAAGCTAAACAAATAATCCCTCACCACGAATCACGCCACGATTTAAGCCTCTAGCTTGCAGTTAACTTTCGCCACCTCAACAGATCACGGATACATTCATAACTGGGGAATAATGCGGTAATCAACAGGACATGACTTAACCATTTATCTAACTGCTCCACTGTAAAAAGACCATTTAAGTCAGATCCTTGAACCTGTAACAATGGCGAGTTAAACGCCAGAAAAACAAGCAATAACGCATAGGCTAGATTCATCCCCATATTCGTTAGCAATAATGTTGCCGTCCACACCTGACGGCGCAGTTGCCAAAGACTATTGAAAATAGACAGCAAGATAATGGGGCTAAACCATTGCAGCAATTGCTGTACATTAACACTGAAGATAACTGAACGTGCCGCTAGTTGCTCGGCACTCATCCAGACACTATTCCAAATTACCAAGAGTAAAAAAAGATAAGTCGCTAGATCGAAAAACACATCACTAAAGCGGATTTGCTGCCAAGAAGGCACCACTTTGGGCAGTTGTTGCGGTTGCCAGTCTTTGCTACAGCCAGCGGAAATTGATTTTCCCTGAATTGAAAAACTCCAAAATGACAACACAATTACGGTAAATGCAAAGCAAGCATCACCGATAAAGCCGTGGACAATATGCAGCAGAAATCCTAATAAACTCCCTTCACTCGCACCAAGCCATTGGGTCGCCCCACCAATCACCTGCAATACAAATAAGACGCCCAGCACCATATACAAGGTGTACTTAAACAAAGAGATATCTTCATTAGCCACTATGGGGCTTGGTGGCACAAATTGCCAGGCGACCTGTGCCGGATGTCCCATTTGCTTTAACACTGCGGCGATTTGTGATTCCGACAGCTCACCTTGTTCAGCAAGGGCATCCAATTGATCACAGATATTGGCTTTGAGTTCACGACTAATTTCCTGACGTTTATCTTCGGGCAATTCCCGTTGCACAGCGGCAATATAACGGTCAACTAATTCCATATCAGTTTTCCTCTGTATTCTCATCGGTAACCTGCCCTAGCAAAAATGCCAAGGCACCATTAAGTTGCTGCCATTCCTCGGTTAGTTGGCTAAGTAGCTCAGCCCCCGATGATGACAATTGATAGTAACGGCGTTCTCGTCCTTCCGCCTGTCGCCACTCACTGTCTAACAATCCCTGCTCGGCTAAACGGCGCACTAAGGGATACAGCGTTCCCTCGTCGATATCGATACCGCCGTCCTGCAACTGTTTGCGAAGCGAATAACCATAATGGGGTTGTTTTAACAATCCCAATACCGCCAACACTAATACGCCACGGCGTAACTCGAGTCGCATTTTGACTAGCTGTGAACTTGTCATACTCAATTCCTATTGATTAACACTGTGCTGTACATACTATGTGGCACACAGCAAATACTATGTGACACACAGTAACATGGCAAGTTTTTAGCACAAAATTTAGTCAAGACGGTTTGGTGACTTGTTTTTCAAATCACATAAACCACAAGGTACTGAGGCCATCGCCGCGCACAAAGCAAAGAGCATCAATCGCGATGCCACCCAGATACAAATTGCCAAAAGGCTGTAACTTGAGTAACTTAGCTGGCAGCCTTTTATGCAAGTAAATCCAATTAGGCGCAGAATCAACTCATAAGGAAACTATCAATGCTCATGGAGAGAGGCGTACTAGTACGCTGGAACGATCAAAAGGGATTTGGTTTTATTCAGCCAGATAAAAGTGGTGATCGCGATGTGTTTATCCATATCTCAGTACTTAAGAAGATGGCGCGAAAACCGAAAGTCGGCGATAGCATTTTATACCAAACAGAAGTCCAGAATGACGGCAAAATTAAAGCTGTAATCGCTTCAATAGAGGGCGTTGCGGTACTGGCAGCAACCCCCACATCAACAGCCGCAAGCCGAACGCCGCAGGTCAATCGAGGCAACAAAAGCGCCAATACCAAGAAAACCCAGTCATCACTCAACCGTTTGATTTCAATATTATTGTTCGTTGCCCTAGCGGGATTTGGCTATAAGGCATTTCAACAAAGGCAAGAGACTATTATTGAGGAAAAACCAGCCGCTTATTCCGAAGTACAATCTCCAAGAACAGTCGAACCTCAATTTCACTGTGAAGCAGGTAAAACGCATTGCAGCCATATGCGCTCCTGTGCTGAAGCGACCTTTTACATTCAAAATTGTCCCAACACGCAAATGGATGGTGATGGCGATGGTATTCCCTGTGAAAGCCAATGGTGCAGCTCATCCATGTTGTAACGAGGTAAAACAAAAATGATAAATAAGCTTTCACATTGGATCGATAAGCTCAGCGGAACACAAATAGCAGGACTAATAGTATTCGGCATTATCATACTGACGGTGGGTCTATTTTTCGTAGGCTCATTTATCAGCAGCAGTGCCGTAAAATGGGGATTAATTCCGTGATACTCTGCCTGTAAAACCCCAAATTCGATAGGATTGTCCATGCCGACTGCCGTTACCCACCCCCTTGAAACACCTGAGCAACTGGATGCCATACTAAAGCAATATCCAGCGGTATTACTGCTATTTGGTGCACCAAGTTGTGGCGTGTGTCAGGTACTAAAACCGCAAATCGCCGCTATGCTAGCCAAGGATTGTCCCCAAATGCAGCTAGTCTATATCGACTGTGAAACTCACCTAGAGCTTGCCGCGAGATACAATGTCTTTAGTCTGCCCGTGGTAGAAACAATATTTTATGGCAAAAGCTTTGCGCGCTTTTCGAAGGTGTTTTCCCTCGGCGATCTCAAAGGAGCGATTGCCCGCCCCTATAAATTACTGAATGCAGAATAACTGTCACCAAATAATAAAGAATCATACTTAAAAGGCAGCTAACACATCGGTGTACAGCCTTTTCTAAAACATTTATGCCCCCAAAACATCAAAACATGGACACCCAACCTTAATAGCGAGGTAGCTAACCTCCGACTATGCTTTGTTTAAGCATTGAACAAGGAGGTTTGTATGCCGCGCCCTCGCCGAACCCAGATAAGCCTTGAAGACACTCCCTATTACCATTGCTGTAGCCGCGTTGTTCGGCGGGCTTTTTTATGTGGCGATGATAGTTACTCGGGTAAAAACTATGACCATCGCCGTGCTTGGGTCGAGTCATTATTATTTGAACTTGAAGCCGTTTTTGCTATTGATGTGGCAGCATTTGCGGTGATGTCGAATCATCTGCATTTGGTGCTGCGGGTGGATATCGAGACAGCCAATCGCTGGACTGACCGCGAAGTGCTTGAGCAGTGGCATAAGTTGTTTAAAGGCGATGAGTTAACGCAAAAGTTCGCCAAAGGTGAGTTAGTTGAAGCGCATGAGGTCAGCAGATTAAAGCATTCAATCGCCCTTTATCGCAGTCGTTTGTGTGATATTTCATGGTTTATGCGCTGTTTGAATGAGCCGATTGCAAGGCAAGCAAATCAAGAAGATCACTGCACAGGCAGGTTCTGGGAAGGTCGGTTCAAATCGCAAGCCCTACTCGATGAAGCCGCAGTATTAGCCTGTATGACTTATGTGGATTTAAATCCCATTAGAGCACAACTGGCTGATACACCAGAACAATCCGACCATACCAGTATTCAACTACGCATTCTGGCGGCGTTAAAAGGTGAGCAGCCGAGCAATCTACTACCTTTTATTGGTAATGAGTGCGACAACCAACCCAATGGCATTGCATTTTCCTTAACGGATTACCTTCAATTGGTGGATGATACCGGCCGAATCATTCGCAATGATAAACGTGGATGCATCAGCGAAAGTAGCGCCAAGATACTGAACAGATTAAATATTCCCCATGACAATTGGCTCAAATTGACTACCGAGTTTGGTAAGCTATTTCATGGTCCAGTAGGCACATTACAAGAACTGACTCATTACTGCGAACACTTAGAAAAGCGACGACGGCACTTTGTCGCAAGCTGCCAGCACTTTTACAGTGACTGACAACTGCTTATATCCCTTCGACAACAATCATTGCCTAAAACTTCCTAAGCACTATGGGATGACTTACCTCGTCTGAAATACACTATTTTTGAAGGAATTAGCTCAATTTATTACCTCAGATGCTATCCCTGTGACTTTTGATGGTTCTTTTTTGAACAATATTAACTTTTACAAGTTGTAGGTAAACGGAAAGTGCATTATGTTGTTGATTTAAAATGGGTGGCTCGATTTACTACGGGCGGCATTAAAAGGTGAGCAGCCTAGTAATCTATTACCGTTTATTGGTAACGAGTGTGACAACCAACCCAATGGCATTGCGTTTTCCTTAACCGATTACCTTCAATTGGTGGAAGATACAGGCCGAATCATTCGCAATGATAAACGTGGAAGCATCAGTGAAAATAGTGGTAAGTTACTGACCAGATTAAATATCCCCCATGACAATTGGCTCAAATTGACTACCGAGTTTGGTAAGCTATTTCATGGTCCAGTAGGCACATTACAAGAACTGACTCATTACTGCGAACACTTAGAAAAGCGACGACGGCACTTTGTCGCAAGCTGCCAGCACTTTTACAGTGACTGACAACTGCTTATATCCCTTCGACAACAATCATTGCCTAAAACTTCCTAAGCACTATGGGATGACTTACCTCGTCTGAAATACACTATTTTTGAAGGAATTAGCTCAATTTATTACCTCAGATGCTATCCCTGTGACTTTTGATGGTTCTTTTTTGAACAACATTAACTTTTACAAGTTGTAGGTAAACGGAAAGTACATTATGTTGTTGATTTAAAATGGGTGGCTCGATTTATTGCTTACATCAAAAAAATTAACCTAATTTTAGTAATGCTAAAGAGTTCTGCCCTTATCAGTTATCAACTTCATCAATGAGAAAATGTGGCGCGAGTATCAGCCTGAGTTCGAGGCCGAAATAGTATCAAGCAAGGTCAACAATCTGTCTGACGTGAGAATTTAATAATGAGAAAGCTAACACAATATCAAGTGATTACCCATAAAACTGTATAAAGTTCGCTACCACAAAAAAGCAAATTCCTATAGCATCATTTATACCAATTCACATGGATATGGCAGCGGCCAAGTCCAACAAGCGATTTATGCCCCGCAAACAGCGCAGCGCATAAATACTAAGACGTTATATTCAATTATGAGTAACCCCAAGAATCATCATTATGTCCCTCAGTCTTATCAGCTTTTGTTCTCGCTAGATGGAAAGAATCTATTTTACCTCGATAAAAAGAAATCCAAAATTCTTGGACCCGCTGGGCCCAGGAACTTCTGCTCTGAAAACTTTCTTTATTCTCTTACTGGAGAAACGGCAAAAGCGTCTAACTCGCCCACCTTCATCGAAAATCCAATGCTTTCGACCATTGATGGAGCATTCGCAAGCGAAGTGGAGAAGTTAATGTCAGAAAACCCCGACAAAACTGACGTCAGTTTATATAATCTATCAATGTTTTTCGGATTTTTATCCGCAAGAAATCCGCGTCTTATCAATAAATTTCAAAGTGATTTTGATCGCGCTCTTATCGGAGAAATTTTAAAGCATGCAAGAGTTGATGAAGCAGCTAAGAAAAAAGCAGAAAATATGGGGTTAGATCTGAATGACGACAGCCTTTTTGAAGGGCTGTCATTTTCAGAATCACGAAATATGACGCTTATTAAGATGGTTGAGAACGCGCAAAAGAATGCAGTTTGCATTCATGATTGCATGGGCTGGCTATTTCTCTATTCTTTCGAGGCCGATATTCTTCTTTGTGATGATCCGTTTATTGTAAAAGACGACGCAATTGAAATAGAACAATTGTTGAGTAGTAGAGATGACTATTTTATTCTGGTTCCATTATCTCGGCAGCTTTGTCTATGCCTATCGTCGCATAAATCGGAGATTAAACATACATACATTAATTCGACTCAGGCCAGGGTAATAAATAACTTAATAATAAACAATGCTGAAAGGTGGGTGATCGGCCCCTCTAAAAAGTCAATCCAAGGCCAATGAATATAACAAACGCAGGCACAGCGCAGCTTTACCGTTGCTGCTTCGCCTTCACTACAAAGCCGCGCCTGCTACAGGCTTTAATCCATAGAAATTTTAATCCGAAACTGACAAGTTAGAACAAAGGAGCTATCACGCTTTTGTCCCGAAGTGAGCTACAACGGGTATGATACTTTAAAACTTGGTTGTAGCTCGATTCGGACTGAGTAGTAGCAATTAGTATGAATCTTTATTTTGGGTCATGTTTAATCTAAACGGTTCTCGCAGGGGTAATTAATTGTTTAGTATCAAAACTTTATTCCTCTCCTACAATAACGCCATGACTATTTTGATAATCTAAAACCACTGTATGCGATGGGTTTAGCTAAGGTTAAGCTTGGCTGCGCTTGAGTCAGGCTCAACAAGGTTTGAGTTGTCTTTGCCTTACCGCCGCAGCCACAACTTCTTTTAGCACCACAGCATCCGCCCTTGGCTAAATGTTTTAGGGATGCACGCCCCTGTGATGCTTGGGTTAAACGCAAATTCACCTCTTTACTCTGGGCGAGCAGCGTGGCAATCGATAATTGATTATCCCCTCGGCTCACACTGATCCCTGCATCGAGCAGCTTACCAAGCATACGCTCACCAATATGTTGCACCACCACAATGCTGGTGTGCTGGGCACGAATGACATCTAACAAGGCTTTTTTATCTTGGCAATTGCCGCCAAGGGCGGGGTTCGGGATAGAAAGTAAAAGTTGATGATTTTCATCATAAAAATGGACTTGCTGCGCCTTAGTAAAATGGCTCGCAAGCCGTCCACGGCTAATAGGCAGGGCGATAATCATATTGGGTCCTTATCGTTTCGAGTCGGTAATTTCAGCACTAACCCTTGAGTAATAGTGGTCGCCACTTTTTGGCGAGCACTGGCGAGGAGATAACCAAAGGTTTGCCGCGAGATCCCCATTTGCGCTGCGGCCTCAAGCTGGCTTAAGCGCTGCACATCACCAAGCTCTAAGGCTTCAAACTCGTCGGCAGCTAAAAGGATCTGGGATAAGTTGGCCGCTGGTATGCCATTAGGTTTAAACAGGCTACAGGGCACACAACTCGATAATTGACGGCATTTTTTGGGTCTTGGCATCTATGATGGTACCTCAAGGGCAAATGTTAGAAAGCAATCGAGCATTGACGCTCCCTTTGAATAGTTTTTGGCGTACGCCAAAAACTATTATGGTCATTTACCACTTTTAAACCGAGGCTGTTATCACAATTTACTCACCATGATGATAAGGTTCGGCTCGATAGCTGATTCGAGTTACACATCGGCACCCTCACTAATCTCGACCGAATACCCTTCTTCCTGTTTGATAAAATCGACAAAGTTTTTAATGGCTGGCAAGGCATCTTCTCTATGGTGGGAGACATAAAGCAATTGGCTAAGATGGTGCTCGGCAATCATATTCAGCGCCCGCATCACCAAAGTGCGATTGATAAAGTCGAGCCCTTGGTAGGGTTCATCCAAAATCAACAATAACGGCTGTTTAATCAATGCCCTGCCTATAAGCAATAGCCGCTGCTGGCCGTAATCCAGTTGTTTAAAGCCCGTGCTGGCAAACTCACTCATATGCAGTATCGCTAGCCATTCCTTCGCCAAATCGACCTGAGGTTTAGTGGGTTTATGGTACAGACCGATAGAATCATAAAAACCCGATAACAAGACATCGAGCGCCGAACAACTCACTCGGTATTGCAAATGCAAGGCCGATGAAACTATGCCAATCCGTTGTTTTATTTGCCAAATACTCTCACCGCTGCCACGGGGCCGGCCAAAGAGAGTGATATCGTTGCTGTAGCATTGGGGATGATCGCCCAAAATTAACCCAAGCAAGGTACTCTTACCGCAACCATTTGGCCCACGCACTTGCCAGTGTTGGCCCGCACTAATCCGCCAATTCACATCTTTAAAAATCAAGCCGCTAACATATTCCACCTTGCCATTTTTAATCTCAACTAAGGGATCAAAGGCTTCGGCATTGTGACGTTGACGCTCCATCAGTGCTAAAAGCTCGGCACTGCGGCTAGCCGAAAGCGCATTTAAGTGTGCCATCACAGGGTGACTATGCCATTGCTCAATCGACATAGGTGCACTGAGTTGATGCACATGCTGACCCGATTTGAGCATATCGCTATTAAACAGTGCCACATGGCTAATACAGGGTGGTAACTCTTCTTGGCGGGAGGTGATGATAAGCAACTGAGTATATTCGGCAATTTCAACTAACAGCCGTGATAGACTGAGTTGATGCTCGCTATCCAACCCAGCGTAGGGGTCATCTAAAATCAATAATTCAGGTTCAGTTGCCAGTGCCCTCGCTAACATCACCCGCCGGGTTTCACCAGTCGATAACTGTCTAAATCCTCTTTGCGCTAAGTGTTCGAGTTCCACTTTTTGTAAAAAGGCGCTCAAACGTTCAGTATGCAGACAAGATTCCAGCACTAAGGATTCAACCGTTGAACCATAGTCGAGTTCATCCTTTGCTAGCTCACGTTCAAGTAATGCCTGTTGTAAACCGAGTGACACCCAACCAATTCGCGACGGTAATCCAGATATCTCGCCTTCATCAGGCTGTATATCACCCGCTAATATTCGCCCAAGGAGTGAACCGCTATAACTGTCGGTCGCAAAAATAGCCCAATGTTGCATCGGCATTAACTGCCAATCTTCAACGACTAGCAGCTCATTGCCACGACCGTAGCGCAACCCTTTTACAACAAGCGTTTTATCCCAGTACGTAGCACTATTCCCCATCCCACTTCCTTAGGTATTCAACCCGATTAACATTGACTCGACTGAATATGCGTAAAATCTATCATGGCATTGATACTACTGAGTAAATAAGCAGAATGGAATGCCAGTCAGCAATCGCTCAAACACTGATTACCCACAAAAATAAAAAGCCCACCCGACAAAAACGCACGGATGGGCTTGAGGTTAACCGCTCACTTTAGATATCGAAGCGATCGGCGTTCATGACTTTATTCCACGCTTTCACAAAGTCTTGTACGAATCTATCTTGGCCATCTTGTGCACCATACACTTCAGCCACGGCGCGCAGTTCAGAGTGAGAGCCGAAGATGAGATCGACTGGGGTTGCTGTCCACTTAAGCTTACCGCTCTTACGGTCTTGTCCCTCGTAAATGCCCTCTTGCTTGGCTGACTTGCTCCACTTAGTCGACATATCGAGTAAGTTAACGAAGAAGTCATTGCTCAGCACACCTGGCTTATCGGTAAATACACCGTGCTTAACGCCAGCACTATTTGTATCCAACGCACGCAAACCACCCACCAGCACCGTCATTTCGGGCACGGTCAGGTTAAGCATATTGGCGCGCTCAATCAGCATCTCAGCGGGAGAAAGACTGCTGTCTTTTGAGTAATAGTTACGGAAACCATCGGCCGCAGGTTCAAGCACCGCAAATGAGTTCACATCGGTTTGTGCTTGTGTCGCGTCCATTCGCCCTGGGGTAAATGGCACCGAAACCGTCACTCCCGCCTCTTTCGCGGCTTTCTCAACCGCGACGCTACCACCCAGCACAATCACATCCGCTAAGGAGACTTTTTTGCCGTCCTTGAGCGAACCATTAAAGTCTTTTTGGACTTTCTCAAGCTTAGCCAATACTTTAGCTAACTCTTTTGGATTGTTCGCCTGCCAGTTCATCATAGGCTCTAAACGAATGCGCGCACCATTTGCCCCGCCACGCATATCGGTATCACGGAAGCTACTGGCCGACGCCCATGCGGTTCTCACCAACTCAGGCACTGTTAACCCAGATGCTAAGATCTTATTGCCTAAGGCTTTAATATCGGCGTTATCGATAAGCGGATGGTCAAGGGCAGGAATAGGATCTTGCCAAATCAGCGTTTCTGCTGGCACATCGGCACCTAAATATCTCGCTTTTGGCCCCATATCGCGGTGAGTTAACTTAAACCACGCCTTAGCGAAGGCTAGCTCAAACTCCTTAGGATTTTTCAGGAAACGCGTGGTGATTTCGCGATAAATAGGATCTTCCTTCAACGCGATATCGCTGGTGAACATAATCGGCGCATGGCGCTTATCCGGTAAGTGAGCATCGGGTACCAGATTTGCCGCCTTATCATCGGCTGGCGTCCATTGGATATGGCCCGCTGGACTCTTGGTTTGTACCCAGTCAAAGGTATACAACCAAGTTAAATATTCCATGGTCCATTTGGTTGGATTGGATGACCAAGCCCCTTCCAGACCACTGGTAACAGTGTCTTCAGAGTGGCCTTTACCACATTTGTTTTTCCAACCGAGACCTTGCTCTTCAATGCCTGCTGCTGCCGGATCGGCCCCCACGCATTTTGCGGGATCGTGTGCCCCGTGCGCCTTACCAAAGGTGTGACCACCAGCGATTAAGGCAACGGTTTCTTCGTCATTCATCGCCATACGGCCAAAGGTATCGCGGATTTCTTTTGCCGAAGCTAAGGGATCGGGCACCCCGTTCGGGCCTTCTGGGTTAACGTAAATTAAGCCCATTTGGGTCGCGCCCATAGGTTTAGCCAATTCGCCCTTTTCGTTGCGTCTTTTACTATCGAGCCACGCTTTTTCTGAGCCCCAATTGACCATTTCGGCTTCCCAGTCGTCTTCACGACCACCCGCAAAACCAAAGGTTTTAAAGCCCATCGACTCTAATGCCACGTTACCGGTTAGCACCATCAAGTCGCCCCAAGAAAGCTTGCTGCCGTATTTTTGCTTGATAGGCCATAACAGGCGGCGCGCCTTATCTAAGCTCACGTTATCCGGCCAGCTATTTAAGGGTTCAAAGCGTTGTTGGCCACCCGCAGCACCACCGCGACCATCAAAAATCCGGTATACGCCCGCGCTATGCCACGCCATACGAATAAAGAAAGGCCCATAGTGACCATAATCGGCGGGCCACCAGTCCTGAGACTCTGTCATCAAGGCTTTGATATCTTTTTTTACCGCATCGAGATCTAAGGTTTTAAAGGCTTCGGCATAGTGATAATCACTGCCATAGGGATTGGATTCAATCGCATTTTGACGTAATGGACTGAGATTTAATTTTTCAGGCCACCAAAATTGATTACCTGTGACTTGCTCTTGCGCTGTGGCCGTTCCCGCCCCCAATGCGAGAGACATAGCCAAAGTTAACGCCGATAGCGTAGGAAGGGTGTTTATTTTCATGATAGTTACCTAGTTTCGTCCTGTTCGGCCCATTGATTTGTATTAACAATGAGCCATCCGCTTGCTGCTTGACGGCATACAGCAATCCTTATCGTTGTGTTACTCCAAGGCAAAATTGTCATATGCCGTTAACACAACCGAGATTGCAGTCTAATGACAGGCTTCTAAGTAATTGAAACGATTAATACCGATGAATGGAATCGCGAAAATAGATTAACAATGGTTAATTTATGAAAGCATTAAGAAAGTTGCCGCTTACCGAAATCCATACTGTATTAGTAGTCAACTTATAGGGAATGACTATGGTATAAAATTGTTCATCCAAAAGGTTTAGCTATCTGTGATAGCATAGCGGCCGTTTTCCGTTAACGTTGATAAGGTATTGCAATGAATCCGATTATTGCCATCTTAAAAGAACACAATGTCACTGATGCAAAAATTAACGAGCTTTTTCAAGCATTAACTGATAATCCCCTGATGGCGATGGGCATTATTGGCCAGCTCGGTATTCCACCTGAAAAACTGCAACAACTGATGGCTCTGGTAATGCAAAATCCTGCCGTGATTAAAGAAGCGGTACTCGAATTGGGCTTAGATTTTGCTAAGGTTGAAGCCGCTAAAGCGCAACTACAAAAGTAATTTATCCCAGCCAATCGGCTTATAAAGGCAAAGCATCATTGGCTTTGCCTTTTTATTCAAATTGTTATCTCTACCCTTTCACACTGCTACATAAAGATATAAAAACCTTATCGCCCCTCGCGGACAATATTTGCTAGAGTGTTGCAAAACGCCATCATAACCAAAAGTGATTGAAAGGAATCAAGATGCGCCCACCTATTCGTCTATTTGCACTATTGTTGCCCGCACTGTTGTTGGGTTGTCAAAAGCAAACTCAAGCGCAACATGCGCAGGGCATGGACAAACCCGCCGAGCAAACGAGTTCACAAACAAGCACGCCTCAAGCAAGTACAGCAGAGATTAATCCGCTCAATATGGATAAGCGCGAAAGTCAGCGACAGCAAGCGGCTAAACAAGGTGTTAACAAGCCAAGTATTTCACCTAAAGGAGAAGGTATGATGCTGCAAGGCACTGTAAGATATCTCAATTTAGAAGGGGGTTTTTGGGGAATTATCGCCGACAACGGCCAAAAAATATTGCCTAAAAATCTGCCGCAGGAATACCGCAAAGACGGCATACGCTTAAGTTTCACCGCCCAGGAAATCACCGGCATGATGACGATTCAGCAGTGGGGCAAACTATCAAACTTGAGTGATATCACTGTCATCGGCCAAGTCGAGAGCCAATCGGCCGATCCACGACTCTAACAAGCCTTGGCCTGAGTGTGAGCCGCAAGCTACAGGCAAAAACTCAGGCCACACTTATTGAACATCGAACATCGAACATTGAACATCGAGCAAATAGCATCCCCTCGTTCAGGCAAGGTATCCTAAGTACGCACACATCAGGTGATGGTGCCACATCCGATGGCTCAAAGGATACATGCCACACGGGTCTAACATTAAGACTACTCCGACACCTTGCCCAGCTCAGCTTGCCACTCTTCAATTACTTCCTTTGCCGCTCTAAAGGCTTCAATGCCCGACGGCATACCGCAATAAACGGTTGAATGTAAGAGTACTTCTTGTATTTCTGCAACTGTGCAGCCATTGCGCAAGGCACCGCGAACATGACCTTTTAACTCAGCTGGCGCTTTTAGTGCCGCTAAGGTTGCGATGGTGATTAAACTGCGCGTTTGCAGCGGTAATCCCTCGCGAGACCACACTTCACCCCAACAATTGGCAGTCACTAACGCCTGTAATGGCTGGGTAAAATCCGTTGCGCTGCTAAGGGCCTTATCAACAAAACTGTCACCCATCACAGCGCGGCGCACCTTAAGCCCTTTTTCATATTGCTCTTCGTTCATCTGACAATCCTTTTACTCTACACTCTGACAAGGTTAACTGGCTCAATAGATAATTCCCTTTAAAAACATCATTCACAGGCTTTGCATCGATCACATTATGGCAATTAAAACCTGACCTCAAGGTAAATTCCATATAAGCTATCGCGCATATTCAAGGTAAGAACAATTCTCATTTATAAAAAGGTGATTGATGAAACCATTGCCGCTCAGTCTATGTGCCCTTGCCGTCGCAAGTGCATTGCCCGCTTGGGCAGACGAACAATCTAAACCACTTATTCAAGAAGTAATTGTGGTCTCAGGTTCCCGTATGGAACAAAACATTGAACAGGTGGCAGGCTCTATTTTGGTCATAGATGAACAAGCCATCGAACGTAATATGAGCAATGACTTTGGTAGCCTGTTCCGTAACGAATCGGCTGTCGATATCAAGGGCGGTGCAGGTAAACCGACCTCAGTAACCATTCGCGGTATCGGCGGCAACCGAGTCATGATGGTAAAAGATGGCGTACGGGTAAATAACCAGTATGCTTCGCCGTTAGGCCCTGGTGCTGAAGGCACAGGCCGTGGTTTAACCGAAGTACAAAGTCTTAAGCAAATTGAAGTAGTTAAAGCCGCAGCATCAACGATGTACGGCTCCGATGCCCTCGGTGGCGTAGTCGTGATGCGCACCAAAGATGCCAGCGACTACCTGCGGGGCGAAGATTATTATGTGTCACTCAATGCGGGTTACACAGGCATCAATAACGAATACTCCGGCGGTTTTACCAGCGCAGCGGCCTATAGCGATTTTGAGAATTTGCTCACCTATCAGCATCGCAAAGGCGAAGAGTTACCTAACTACTTTGATACTCAGCCTGAAAGCGATCTGGTGCAGGACAGCCTGCTATTCAAGAGCAAATACCACTTTAATGAGCACACCACAGTGCAGCTCACCCTCGACTATCTAGAGCAAACGCTAGAACGCTGGGAAGATAAACTCAATCGTGCCCAAGTGCCGCAGCAACGGATTGATACCGATCGCGATACCCAAGTGATCAACGGCGCCCTACAACTGCGCTCCGATAAAGCCACTTATTTACACGATGATTTGACCGTTACCGCCTATTTTGGCCAAACGGAGCAACTCGAACACCGTGATTATTTTGATTTGCGTACCGCAGCGCGCCCACTTACCGAATATCGCGACTATAAATTTAAAGATCAGCGACTGGGCATAACCAGCACCTTCAGCAAATACATAGGCGCAGAGGGATACGGCCATCAGCTCACCTACGGTATGGACTATGAATGGTCCAAAATGATGCGCCATCGCAACAACAATATCGCTAGCAGCGGCGGTGATTGGCAAACCGAAACCCCCTTTACCTTTGCCGATACCGATAGCAACCGTTTAGGGCTATTTTTGCAGGACGATATTACCCTGTTAAATGGTGATTTAAACCTGATTGGCGGCCTACGTTATGACTATTTCCGTAACAGCCCCGACCAACAACAAGCGATGGAAGCAGGTAAAGATCCCGCCGACTTTGCGGTAATGAGCGACACCTTTTGGTCACCCAAAGTGGGGCTCGTTTATAAACTTACCGACACAGTGAGTGCCTACGCTCAATATGCCTATGGCTATAAAATGCCTACGCCCGATCAAAAATGGGGTGAGTTAGAGGTCGATGGCGGCTCGATGACCGATGTGATCATTCAAGCCAACTATGACTTAAAGTCTGAGCAATCCCACACCTGGGAACTGGGTATCCGCGGCAATCATGCAGATACTCAATATGAACTCACCACCTTCTACACCCACGCGGTCGACTTTATTGACTGGCAATATGTCAGCTTTAAACCGCCAGTGTTTGGTCCGGTGATGCAGCCCATGGAGTTCAAATACCAGTACTTCAACCGCGATCAAGTGACCCTCTACGGCGCTGAAGCCCAAGCCAACCATTGGCTGACAGATACCATAGAGCTATGGGGCAATATCGCTTATACCCATGGAACCGATGAAAACGGTCAATACCTTAACAGCGTTAGCCCGCTAAAAGGTAACCTAGGGGTGAATTGGTATAGCAATATTGGTGGGATGGAAACCGATATTGGCGCAGTGGTACGCTGGGCCGATAAGATGGACCGCACCCACGATATCAACCTGACCATCGATGATATTTGCGTAATGGGCCAATGTATTCCTAAAGAAAGCTTTAACGAAGTCTACAACACCGCCGGTTACGCCGTGTTTGACTTAACCATGGGCCTGCACGTTACCGACAATCTGCATCTGCGTGCTGGGGTGTATAACCTGTTTGATAAGGAATATGTTGACTACGCCGATGTGGCTGGCCAATCCGTGTTCTTACTCAATAGCACCATGAACTTGCAAAAGGATGATTTCACCCAACCAGGGCGTTATTTCAACCTAAGTGTGAATTATCAGTTTTAATTCAATCGGTTGTACTTGCTAAACATTCCCCGGTGTTTACCGGGGAATGTTTAGCAATCTCTCTGAGCCATACACTCAATCAAAATCGCGGCTTCATCCCCTGATGTGTAATCAAGCGCTCGCAACAACAATGACTCATTTTATCGCGTATGCAGGGTTGCGGTGTTATCGAGCTGGCCATTGGCATCAACCCGCACCAGTACTGAATGGTCTTTGGATAATTTAACAAACTTTATCTGTTCTGCTTCAGGCTGTTGCCAGTTAAGGATAAAGAGCGAAGCGTTTTCATCCTGCTCAAAGCCGCGCTCGGTATTCAACTCCCCAAATGTTGCCAAGCCATCGACAGTCATTCGATAGCGGTTGCCTTGACCAATAATTTCCAGCGTGACGGGCTTAGTATCGATGACGCCATGGTATACCACGCCATCAAATTTATCGTAGGCGGTATTATCCGCGCTGTGCTCACACTGATCTGAGTGTTGTTCAGAGCCGCTGACAGGCTGACAGTGATTAGCTTCGCTCACCTGCGCTGGCAGGGCATATCCCCATGCTGGCAATAACACCAGCACGCCAATAAGAGATGCTAATTTTCTGCGATTTATCAATGCCATTCCTATCAACGCCATTTCCAGCCGTGTCGTCGCCATAAGCCGATGGCAATGATGCTAACCGCTTAACTTACTCTTGTCAGCAAGCAAACGGCTAGCCGCACTAATTTGCACTGAGATTGGGGATGTCTTGCTGACTATAAAACAGCGCAACATCCTGTAATTGCTCGGCAGTCAACGCACTGACCTGTGATTGCATTAACGGATCGAGGCGTAAGCCCGCTTTGAAATCGACTAACTGCTTATTAAGGTAAGCCGGTTTTTGCCCCCTTAAATTGGGGAATTGCTTGGCCATGGCGATCATCGCCAGCCCATGGCATGACTCACATTGAGCCGTGGCAAGCGCTTTACCCCGCTCGATATCGGCTTGATAACCTTCGGCATAAACCGCTGTGGATAAGCCGCACAGGACAAGCAAACTGACGATAAACGTTTTCATTGAGATCCCTTAGCGGCAGGTTTAGCTGGCGGTGGTAACTGGCTTGCGTCAAGGGGCAAACGCCTAAAGAGGGTCATATCCATTTCAGCTTGACCATAATAGCTACTGAGGTAGCTCAACGTCGGCTCCCACGTATCCGACAAATCCCATAAGCCTTGGGTATCCACCATCCACTGCAAGGTTTCTTTCCAAAAGGCTTTATCACCGCGATTTTGGGTAACAATCATACTGGTGTGACAGGCATTGCATTGATAATTCACCAACTCCCAACCGGGCGCCATAATAAGGCCCGATTGAGGGTCCACGGGGTACTCGGCGGCGAACGACGCCCCAGTGAAAAGCAGCCCACACATGATCAGCTTATTGACATGCGCTCTCATCACACCACCCTAACGGCAATACGGTGGCAACCATTAAACATATATCCCTTAGGGTTCCATTGTGGCTGTACAACCGGTTGGCTATCACCTTCGCTATCGGTTGCTTTGGCCCAGATTTCGTAATAGCCCTGTGTTGGCAACTGCAACTCAATGCTCCATTGCTGCCATGCGGTGGCGTTTTTCGGTTTTTGTAGCTCCGCGACAAACCAACGGGTGCCATAATCGTAACTCACTTCCACCTTCACCACTTCGCGCACGCCCGCCCACGCATGGCCCGCAACCGTCAGTTTTTGCCCTTGAGCCAGTTCAGTGCCAGATTGTGGTTGAGTGATCAAAGACTTCACGATCATTTCTTCAATAATTCGATAGTCTTTTTCAGCAACCGTCTCGCCGGGTGCAATCGGATATTTAGGCACTTGATACGCTGGCGCTGCCATTTTATGCCCGTCGTGGACTTTATTACGCACACTGATCCCCGTTGCCGCTTTTTGCGAAACCGATCCCGGCCGGCCACCAAATACGATACGTAGGGGATAACCATGCAGGTAAGGAATATCCTCACCATTCATCGACCATGCGATTAGCCCAAGCTCTTCGAGCGCCGCCTTGATAGGAACACCGCGGGAAATGGCCTCACCTTTTCCGCTCAAATGTACATCAGCCCCGTGGTGGCCGGTGTAAACCGCATCGGCTTTAACACCACAATCCTTAAGCACATCGCTCACCAACACACCTGTCCACTCGGAACAAAATACTGCTGAGTTATTCCACTGATTGCCCTTAGTACTCGGGAAAAAGCCCGCGCGACTATTGCCGCCACATTCAATCAATAACTGTAAGGTGTAATGTTTAAAGCGGCGCTTTAACTCATCAATGGTGTAGGTTTTAGGGGTGATAACCGACTCGCCATCCACTTTAAAAGTCCAGGTTTTAGCATCCAGCGTCTTAAAATCAGGCACTATGCCATTCCAGCGGATAAACGAAACATCGGCAGGCGTCACCGAAGGCGCGAGCATATGCTCTGGCGGATAGGCATTCAGCGGGTTAGTGTTTAATACTTTGAAATAGCTCGGTAAGTCCTCAGCCTTAGTCCAGGTTAATGCCGAAATATCCAAAGCACTCACCCCAGCAGGAAGCTTATCGGCAAATACCCACTTAACCGGCAGCGCGGATAACACCGACGTCGCTACCGCACCTTTTATAAAAACTCGACGATTAAGATCCATGTTATTTATCCTTTCCGAGGTAAAAGTATTCCGCCATCTGCTGCATATCCGCCTCACTCAACAACTGAGCGACTTTAGTCATAGTGGGGTCTTGGCGCGTGCCAGCCTTAAAGGCTCGAAGCTGCTTCAACAGATAATCCGAGTTTTGCCATCCAATATTCGGAATATGTTCAAAACGACTCATGCCAGACTTGCCATGGCAGGCCTTGCACATATTCAATAATTTATTGCTCTCATCGGCGTGGGTGACCACCGGCAACAAAAGCATCAGCACACCCGCCGAATAAATCACTCGCAGCAACATCCATTATTCTCTTCAGTTAGTGTTCATCACGACGACTGTCATTGAACGTAGCCATTCAGATAACATTAAGTTACATCAATGCTTATCGAGGTTCACATTCAATACAATTGAGTCAAAAGCTCAAGAGAAGTGACTTGTATTAGTAAGTAGTAAAATTTCAAGCCATTGATTAGATAAAGAAGATAGTTTATGGCCTTATGGCCAAGGGGAGTTAAAGTCGTGGGGCTTCACCCCCTGATTTTTTAATCAAGAGTCGACCAAGGAGGACTGCTCGTCCTATCAAAAACGTCCATGTTAAACTACCAGCTCGATATCCCTATCTCGCGCTCAAAACGGCCGTTGGCCTTCGCCCTTGGATGCTCCAAGACGCCCCTAACGGAGTAAGCGTTCTTATGCTATCGCGTCAGACACTCGTGAACTTCTGTCACTTTGGTGTTGTCTGCGATTTACTGAAAAACAAATGAATGTTCCATTTTGGGCTAATGCAAAACTAGCAGAGTGATTCCTTCTATATCTTTAGAAAATTAACAATCGGGGCTCGTTTAAAATCCAAGAGATAACTTTTCCTTGGCAACAGGTCACTATTGCCGCTGTTCATAATATGCTGTACGCTAAGTTAAATTTTGATTAATAAACAATGCTTAAGCTGTTACTTAATCAATGCCTATTTAGTGTTAACGATAAATTCGTTGATTAAAATGGCGATAAAATGAGTCAGGGAAGATCCGCTCGACAAAGCGAACAAGGCAAGGACAAGCACTCTACACCTCTCCTTAAAGATGCTCCCCCTCAGTACCAATTGTGATTCAGTTTAAGGTTTCACCAACCACAAGCTGATAGCTTTATTATTGTTTTTATTAAAATTTATCATCTATGTGCTTTCTGGTAGCAAGTGCCATGGGCGGTAGCGTGCTTATGAATGAGTAAAACAACCACATTCGTTGGAACCCACATGCAGAATAAAGAAAAAATTGCGGTGTTTATTGATGCCGATAATGCGCCAGCCAGAAAGTTTGATGTGGTACTCGCTGAGCTTGCAAAACACGGTCTCATCAGTATTCGAAAGGCCTATGGGAATTGGAAAAGCCCGAACCTAAAGCCATGGGAAGATATCCTGCATGAATATGCCATTCAGCCTATTCAACAATTCGATTTAACTAAGGGTAAAAATGCCAGCGATATCGCTTTAGTGATTGATGCTATGGACATTCTTTACACAAAGGATATAGACATCATTTGCTTAATCTCTTCGGATTGCGACTTTACTCCCCTTGTGACCAGAGCCTTAGCCGATGGTAAAACCGTTTTTGGTTTCGGTGAACGTAAAGCACCAGCCGCTTTCGTAAATAGCTGCTCTCGCTTCCTCTACCTCGACGCAGAACCTGTAGTTGTCGCAGAAGAAATTGAAGTGATATCAGAAGTCACTCAGCCGCCACCAACTACACCAGACTCAGTTAGTAAAACCGAGCAAGCTCAGCCCAAAACCGCGACACCACAAAAATGCAATTTAAAAAGTGACACCAAACTGATCAACCTTTTGCGCCAAGCCATAGAAGCAACCGAAGAGGAAGATGGCTGGGCACAACTCGGCCCAATAGGCTCACATATCTCAAATCACAGCTCGTTCGATCAGCGAAACTACGGATTTAAAAAACTCAGCGACCTCTTTGCCGCAATCGATCTCTTCGAAATGCGTAAAACCCACGGCTCAGTGCTATGGGTAAGAGATATCAAACGCGCAAAGAAGAATGGGAAATAAATTCACCTAATTAATTTAAAATTAATT
>NZ_JAKZGV010000020.1:0-66310 GCF_022557375.1 Shewanella sp. MM_2022_3 | reverse complement strand
TAACACCAATGTCAGATGAGTTCTCTACAAACTATTATTATAGAATGCAGGGACTGTCGGATACATGGATTTATTCTAATGGAAATAACTCTGCAACTTATACTAACTTATCTCCTGGGAAATACGTTTTTCAAGTTTATGCTATAAACAAGCTTTCTGGAGAAAAGTCACCTGAAAAAGAAGTGAATATAATAATAACGCCACCTTGGTGGTCTTCAACTCAAGCTAAAATATTTTACTTTATTATTCTAATTTTTATCACCCTATTCATCTTTAAAGCTATACTAAGAAAAAGAGAAGTCCAGCGACAAATAGCTTTAAGTGAGGAGCGCCTAAAGCTGTCTCTCTGGGGAAGTGGCGATGAAATGTGGGACTGGGATATAGAAACGGGTAATATTTTCCGCTCGAATATTTGGGGTGCATTAGAGTTTCCAAGGGATGGCCACCGTTCAGGTAATAATGATGAAGAAAGTAACATTCACCCCATGGATCAGGAACGCGTCAGAGAAGCACTGAATAAACATTTCTATGGTGAGACAGATCACTTTGAAGCGGCATATAGAGTTAAGGGCAAAGATGATAGCTGGATCTGGATTTTAGATAGGGCCAAAATTGTAGAAAGAGATGATAAAGATAATGCCCTTCGAATGACAGGTACTATTAAAAATATCAGTCAATTTAAACAAAAAGAAGAACAATTAAAACTGTTCGAAAAAGCCATCGAAAATATTTCAGAAGGCATGTTTATTCTCGACAGCGAGTATCGTTTTGTCGAGGTCAACGAAGCATGTTGTAGAATTTCACAGCGAAATAGAGCTGATTTTATTGGTAATTTGCTTACCTTTGAATTATATCCAGAGTCCTTCTCAAATCAGATCCGCAGTATGCTGAAGCAGCAAGGTCGATGGGCGAGTGAAGTCGAAGCTAGTCGTGGTGATAAAAGCCATTTCCATATGGAGCTCACCATAGACGCGATTTACGATGAGTCGGGCGAACTATCACACTATGTAGGTGTTTTCTCCGACATATCAAGACGTAAACAGCAGGAAGAAGAGCTTCGAAAACTCACCAACAATGATTTACTGACTGGCCTGCCAAACCGTTCAAACTTACAAGTCACATTAGGGAACTTAGTCAATAAAGAAATTAATCATGCATTAATGGTACTCGATTTAGATAATTTTAAGCGTATTAATGACTCATTAGGTCATCAAATTGGCGATCAATTACTTAAACTGGTATCTGTCAGAATAAAATCCTCCGTACCGAAAAACACGAGCATCTATCGTTTAGGTGGAGATGAATTTGCCATTGTGCTCGATAAAACCTCTGATATAAGTGCCTGCGCGGCAATTGCGGGACGAATTATTGAAGCTTTTAAAGCTGTATATGAAATAGGCAATGAGCAACTTGTTTTGGGTGCAAGTATCGGGATTGTACTTTATCCAGAGGATGAACAGAGTGAACAAGCATTACTGAGAAAGGCGGATATTGCCATGTACCATGCAAAATCGGCTGGCGGTAATTGTTACCAATTCTACTCAGAATCTCTTAACCAACATGCGATTAAGCAATTAGAAATTGAAAATCTTATCAGGGAAGGTTTAAAAGATGATTTATTTGAGGTGTATTACCAGCCTAAAGTTGATCTAAAGCATGGTCATGTTACCGGAATGGAAGCCTTAGTGAGATTAAATCATCCAATCTTAGGACTTATTCCACCGAATGATTTTATTCCTCTTGCAGAAGAAAATGGCCTCATTATTGAAATTGGCGAAATTGTACTCAGAAAAGCCTGTTTTGCCGCCCAAAAATGGCGTGAACAGGGTCTGTTTAAAGGGAGAGTCGCCGTCAATTTATCGTCACGTCAGTTTGCACTGCCCGATCTGCAACAACGAATTGAATCTATTTTACGATTAACACAATTGCCAGCTGCACATCTTGAACTCGAAATCACCGAAGGGACGGTGATTAAACAACCGGAAATGGCCATTATCGTTATGCAGCAATTGACGAAAATGGGTGTCAATCTAGCATTAGACGACTTTGGTACGGGTTATTCGTCACTTTCCTACTTAAAACGATTCCCAATCCATACGCTAAAAATCGATAAAGCCTTTGTCGATGATATTGATAAGTCAGATCGTGATTTGAAAATGGTCGATTCTATTATCACCATTGCTCATAATATGGGACTATCCGTGGTTGGAGAAGGTGTTGAACAAGCAGCACAGCTAAATATCCTACGCGCCCTAAACTGTGAAGAAATACAAGGTTATATCTTTAGCAAAGCGATTAATGAGACCGAGTTTACTCAATTGCTGCAAGATGACCGGAGTAAATTCATGCCCCACCACAACATTATTTGATCATCTAATTATCTCTCTGTCGGTAGTTTGAAACATTGGCACAACATCTGCAGATAGATGTCCAGTGTCAAAAAATAAAATATTATCAACTACCCTGAGAGATAAAACGATGAAAGGAATTCTTACCGCAGCAGCTTTACTGTCTACTATCGGCTTTGTAACAACTGCCGCAGCCATTGAAACAACTGTAACTGTAGAGAAAAGCCTCTCTCAAACTGTTGTGTCATCTGAAGCGACTAAAGAAGTTGATCAAGAAGTCGCTGGTCATCCGTATGTCAAATTCAAACCATTTGAAGTCGCTGGCCACCCGTATGTCAAATTCAAACCATTTGAAGTCGCTGGTCACCCGTATGTCAAATTCAAACCATTTGAAGTCGCTGGTCACCCATATGTGAAATTCAAACCATTTGAAGTCGCTGGTCACCCGTATGTCAAATTCAAACCATTTGAAGTCGCTGGTCACCCATATGTGAAATTCGCTAACTCAAATACTGAAATAGCGTAATTTAACTGTAAATTGAGGTCACAGAATATGATTAACTCACTAAAAAAAGCACTTGGTTTCGCAAAGCCTGTTCGTAAAAAAGTAAAATTACCAGAAGGCTTAAACCACCTTGAAGTGATCCCAGCAAAGGGTTGGTGGAATTAATTCCATCTAAATCTGAAAACATTATCGTTTAGATAGTCTAGAGCTACTCAGCTAGCGCGCAGCCTAGGCCAATAAAAAAGGAGCTTAATGCTCCTTTTTTATTGGTCACATTTACGACAAATCATATCTATATTAAGCGGTTAGACATCCGTCAGAACTCTGACACACTCTTCTTAGTGCAATACGCTTATGGGAGGAAAAGAGTGGAAATGCTAAGGGTCCTAGTATAAATCCCATTACAGCCCAATAGCTTACCGTTAACCCAGCTCTAAAAGCCGCAATCCCAAAACACCACGAACAACTCACCGACAAGGCAGCAACTATATAAAACATCAATCCCACAGCAACCTCTTTAATCGACTAAGTCATTATGTGCAAATCAAAAAATAGCAGTTTGCTATACAAATGGACTCCGAGCGAGGCTACTTATAAGCATTAATCAACATCAGATATGCACATACGGTATAACAGCACAACTGCCGTAATAGGACGCCATAATACAAGATCCCCCCAATAAATGTGAACGTTTTTTAGGCAAAACTTAGCCTTGAGGCAATAAAAAAGCGGCATAGCATTGCCGCTTTTTTGACCAAAACATCTAAGTATTAGAAGAAACGAGCTTTTTCTGCCGCCATCGCCTTAAGGCGTGGGCAAGGCTCAAATCGATCGCCATATTGCGTTTGATAACGTTCAAGTATTTTGACTAAGTTATCCGCGCCTAAAGTATCGATATAATGGAATGGGCCACCTAAGAATGGTGGGAAACCGATGCCAAAGATAGCGCCGATATCACCATCGCGCGGTGAGGCAATAATGCCTTCATCTAAGCAGCGCACAGCTTCGTTGAGCATTTGCACTACACAGCGTTCCGCTACCGCGCTCATTTCTTTATCGACACCAGGCTTGATGCCTAATACGCTATACACACTTTCATCGACGGCTTTTTTCTTGCTGGCGGCAACACCATACTGATAAAAACCTTTGCCGTTTTTACGGCCCTTTCTATCGTCGCTTAACAGCTTGTCGAAAGCAGCTGGGGCTTTAAAACGTTCGCCAAGCTCTTTTTCAAGAATGGGAGCGATTTTAGCGCCCACATCAATACCGACTTCATCAAGCAAAGTGATAGGGCCAACGGGGAAACCAAACTTCACTAACGCTTTATCGAGATGTTCAACACTTTGCCCTTCTAGCAGCAATTGTGCGGCTTCGTTCATATAAAGCGCGAGGATGCGGTTAACATAAAACCCCGCGCCATCTTGTACTACGATTGGTGTTTTACCCTGTTTACGGGCAAAGGCGACCGTGGTGGCAATGGTTTCTGGGGAGGTTTTGGCGTGGGCAATCACTTCCACCAGCGGCATTTTTTCTACTGGCGAGAAGTAATGTAAGCCAATCACATTTTCAGGACGGCTAGCCGCTTGTGCAATTTGACCAATGGGTAACGATGAGGTGTTAGACGCAAAAATCGTATGCTCACCGCACTCACGCTCAATGTCTTTAACCATTTGATGTTTGAGCGCTAAATCCTCAAATACCGCTTCAACAACAATATCGGCATCCTTAACGCCTTTATATTCGGTCGTCGTTGTCATCAGCGCCATTAAATTGTCGCGTGCAGCTGGCGTCATATGACGACGTTTAACGCCTTTATCCAATAACTTATAGGCGTAGGAAAGCGCGTTGCTTAAGCCCTTTTCGTTAATGTCTTTTACCCGCGCAGGGATTTTAGCCTTAGTCGTCGTTACCGAAGCAATACCACCGCCCATCAAACCGCCCCCTAAGATCACTGCTTTTTTGACTTTACGTGGCGTAGCCCCTTCGGCGCCGGTTTCTTTCTTCATCTCTGTGGTTGCAAAGAAAATACTGCGCAGCGCTTCAGATTCTTTCGACACCACCAGTTCAGCAAAATGGCTGGCTTCTACCTCAAGCCCTTTTTGCATTCCCTTCGCCATACCTTGACGCACGCAATCAATAATTTTTGCAGGCGCGGGGTAGTTCCCTTGGGTTTTCTTAGCGACTTGCTTAGCGGCTTGATCAAAAATAATGTTGCGACCAAAGCCAGTACCTTCAAGCAATTGGTTTACTAGTGATTTTTTAACTGGCTTAGCTGTTTTTTTACCCGCGAGCGCCATCTCCACTGCGGTTTGCAGTAAAATCGTCTGTGGCACCACATCGTTAACTAAACCCATCTTTAACGCTTGTTTCGGACGAATTTGTTTACCCGTCAACATCATATCTAACGCAGTGGTGATCCCCACTAAACGAGGCAAACGCTGAGTACCGCCACCACCGGGTAATAAACCGAGTTGCACTTCGGGTACGCCCAGCATGGTCTTGCCATCATCACTGCATACACGTTGATGACAGGCAAGCGCAAGCTCTAAACCGCCTCCTAAACAGGCGCCATGAATAGCTGCAACCACAGGGATATTTAAGGCTTCTAACTCGTTAAACACCACATGCCCTTGCTGGGATAAGGCTTTGGCATCGCCCGCCGTTTGGCAAGCATCGAGCATAGAGATATCAGCACCGGCAACAAATGAATCTTTTTTACCCGAAATCAGCACTAGGCCACGGATACTACTATCACGTTTAATCTCAGATAGGATCTCACTGATCTCAGGGCCAAACTCCGCCTTGAGGGTATTCATGGTTTCGCCAGGTACGTCCATCGTTAGAATGGCGATACCGTCTTCACGGCGGGTTAAATTAAATGTCTTTTCCATCGCCATTACTCCACTTCTACAATCATTGCAGCCCCTAAACCACCCGCAGCACAGGCCGTTGCCAGGCCCGTTCCGCCGCCACGACGTTTAAGCTCACGACAAACCTGAGTGATTAAACGCGTACCTGTAGCCGCAAAAGGATGACCATAGGCTAAGGAGCCACCGAGTACGTTGAATTTGCTCATATCGATGTCGCCAATGGCGCGGTTGCGGCCAAGTTTTTCTTCGGCAAATTTTTTGGAAGCAAACATCTGCATATTGGCTAGGGTTTGCGCTGCAAAAGCTTCGTGCATTTCGATGAGGGTTAAATCCTCTAATTCCATGCCAGCACGTTTTAATGCCAATGGCGTCGCATAAGATGGGCCCATTAGCATATCTTGCCAGACATCAATGGCGGTAAATGCGTAGCTCTTAATGTAACCAATTGGTTGATAACCAAGAGCTTTAGCGCGGCCTTCACTCATCAAAATGATCGCCGAGGCGCCATCGGTCAGCGGCGTACTGTTCGCGGCCGTCACGCTACCATGCTTTTTATCGAAAGCGGGACGCAGTTTGGCGTAAGAAGCTAAATCGGAGTTTTCACGAATATTGTTATCACGCTCGATAAACTGTTTGTAGGGTGGGACATGGGCCACCATCACTTCATCACGTAGATGGCCCGAAGCCCAGGTTTCACTCGCCAGCGTGTGGGAGCGGTGCGCCAGCGCATCTTGATCGGCGCGGCTAATATTGTAAGTCTTGGCCATTTGCTCTGCGGTTTGTCCCATGGACAAACCCGTTGAATACTCAGCCACGGCTGGCGGTACAGGCAATAAATCTTTAATGCCTAAACGGCGAAAAATCTGTAATTTTTGACCAAAAGTACGGGCTTTGTTCAGATCGACTAAGGCATGGGCGAGCTTTTTAGACACACCAATAGGTAATACAGAAGAAGAGTCGGCGCCGCCGGCAATACCAATCTCAATATTGCCCGTCATGATTGACTCGGCCACATTCACCGCAGATTGAAAACTGGTCGCACAGGCGCGGGTCACGCTATAGGCATCGGTAGAGACATCCATACCCGTTCCTAATACGATTTCACGGGCAATATTCGGTGCCGCAGGCATTTGTACCACCTGACCATACACGAGTTGCTCAATCAATTTAGGATCCAGTTCGCTACGAACAAGCAGTTCGTTAACCACCATTTTACCCATATCGAGCGCCGATACTCCGTGGAATGCGGTCGCCTGTTTCGCAAATGGCGTTCTTAAGCCCGCCACAATAGCGATACGCTCACCCTTTGCATTAGTTACCTGTTGTCTATCACTCATTTGTCACCCTCTTTATGTGCGCTATCGCTGAGAGATTTCAGGCGGCGCTATCGATTTCCATGTTTGCCCTGCTGTTTGGCACCAAAAAAGCCTAATAACAGGTCTGACCATTAAAGTGTGATCTGATTCTAACTTCTTGTCAGCAAGTTTTAAACACCTGTTTGTTTTTTTAACACTAGCCAAACCCTTAGGGAATTCTTTACCATATTCGTTGTCTTAAGCCCACACACGTATTTTCAATTGATATTTTCAACCTAAAAACGAGTAGCATCATGCCTTTGAGTCGCTTCCATGCATTACGCACTTACCTAAATAAGGTTGTTTTAGGGCAGCCAGTACTGACCGAAAATCTGCTCATTGCCCTCATCGCCAATGGCCATTTATTAGTAGAAGGTCCACCAGGACTTGCCAAAACCCGCGCGGTTAAAGCCCTTTGCGACGGAGTTGAAGGCGATTTTCACCGGATCCAATTTACCCCTGACTTGCTGCCTGCCGACTTAACAGGAACGGATATCTATCGCTCCCAAACCGGTACCTTTGAATTTGAAGCTGGTCCAATTTTCCATAACCTGATCCTCGCCGATGAAATCAACCGCGCCCCCGCTAAAGTGCAGTCGGCGTTATTAGAGGCCATGGCGGAAGGTCAAGTGACCGTGGGAAAAAATAGTTATCAATTGCCACCGTTATTTTTAGTGATGGCAACGCAAAACCCCTTGGAAAACGAAGGCACTTATCCGCTGCCCGAAGCTCAGCTCGACCGTTTTTTAATGCACCTGAATTTGGATTACCCAAGTGGCGACACCGAGATCGAAATCTTGCGTCAATCCCGTAAGGAAGCACTCACCCACGAGTTGCCAACCACTGAGCCGATTGCTCAAGCGGATATTTTTGCCGCCCGTGATGAAGCAATGGAAATCTATCTAGCTGAGCCGCTAGAGAAATACATAGTCGAAATTATTATGGCAACCCGTCAACCCGCGCGTTACAGCGACGAACTGACCAAATGGTTAGAGTACGGTGTGAGTCCTCGTGCGACGATTTCGCTTGAACGCTGCGCCCGCGCCAGAGCCTGGTTACACGAGCGCGATTTTGTCTCTCCCGAGGATATTCAAGCTGTTGCGCCCAATGTATTAAGGCACAGACTGCTGCTGAGCTATCAAGCGCAGGCCGAAGGGGTCAGCCGCGACCAAGTGATTAACCATATTTTGACTCAAGTCGCCGTGCCTTAGACCTGAACGCCATAAAACAGTCCCATAGCTATGTGTTCAGGTGGCGAACAAACTAACGTTAAGTTAAATAAATGGCTTTAAATGAGTGACTTTGAATGAATAACAGTGCGCTAAACGCATCCCTACATAATGATGTTGCACAACATGGCTTACCTCTTAATGGTTTGCCCTTGTTTGCCGACGGGTTGCATTTAACCGAGAAGGAACTGCTCGCCTGCCAGACCATAGCTCGGGCTATCCCAGAGCGTCACAGCCGAGCACGTGCCAATCTGGCAGGTCATCGCAGCAGTCTAATCAAAGGCCGCGGGATGGAATTTGCCGAAGTGCGCCATTATCAGCAAGGTGATGATGTCCGCACCATAGATTGGCGCGTCACAGCCCGCACTGGGCAAACCCACACCAAACTCTTTATCGAAGAGCGCGAGCGCCCTATTCTGCTGCTGCTCGATTTAAGCCAGAGTCTGTATTTTGGCTCGAGTTTGCTGTTACAGTCGGTTCAAGCGGGGCATCTGGCTACCACGCTTGGCTGGAACGCAATTAACCACGGCGACCGACTCGGCGCCTTAATCGCCTGCGAATCGGAGCACCTTGAATTAAAACCCCGCAGTCGCCGCCAAGGGATATTGCAGCTCATCTCAAGCCTGCGCCGAGTGCACGAGCAGCAACTCAATCAGCTCGGCAGTCATCCGCGCGATCCTGATCATATCCTGCGCGCCTGCCAGCGGTTGCAACGCATCGCTAAACCGGGCTCATTAATTTGGATCATCACCGATGGCAGCCATTTTACGCCGCAATGTATCGCGCCGCTGACAGAACTCAAACGCCACTGTGATATTGGCGCGTATTTGATAACAGACCCTTTGAGGCAAGGTAACCTGAATTTGCCTAAACAGTTCAGTTTACCCGTCCGAGATGGGGAGCAAGACTTAGTGTTGACTCGCCATAGCTATCAGGCGTGGCTTGCGCTGCAACACCAGCAACAGAATGACTTTATTACCATGATGCAAAAGCTTAGGGTACACACCCAATTTATCGATGCAGGCTTACCGCTTGCAGAGCAATTAGCATTGCTGCAGTAACCACATGGCAGAGAAGCAATTCAGTTGACAATGAACAGAAAGAATAAGTGAGTCCAAAGCGTGAACCCACAAACTTTACCGCCAGCCTCGGATAAGGCTGTAACGCCAAATCCCATGTTGGCGGATTTGCAGGATATTATTCTCCCCGATCCTATTGGTGCTTGGCCATGGGCCGTAGGCTATTGGTTAGTACTTGCTATCCTGCTGGTGCTAATCATCAGCGCGATCCTTTGGCTTAAAAAACGCGCCGCTTACTTAGCGCCGAAAAAAGCCGCCCAAGGTTTGTTTGCAGTACTTGACCCCAATTCAAGCCAGTACGCCTCGGAAGTCAATCAGCTATTAAAACGAACTGCACTGAGTTACTTACCAAGAGAAGAAATAGCGAAACTCGATGGCCCCGCTTGGGCAACTTGGTTAGATAGCCATTTGCCCGCAAAACAGCGTGGCCGCATTGGGCCCTTATTGGGAAAGCGTCATCAGGCTAAACCACTAAGCGCTGACGAGGCCCGTGAGTTACAGGCCCTCGCCCGCAGCTGGTTTGCCTCAAAAGCCAAATTAAGCGCGCCGATAATGCACGCGGCTACAAACCCAAACCCGGCTACGTCAGCAGCATTAACACCGGCTCCTGCAAAGCCTGCGGAGGAGCAATGTTAACTTTCGCTTGGCCTTTTGCATTGATTTTACTGCCTTTACCTTTTATTTTTTGGCGTCGCCAATCAGTACATGCCGAAGGTGCGCGCCTGCAACTGCCCGGTATTAGTCAAACGGGCAAGGCCAATATCACTAGCCACAACCGCCAAAGCCGTAAACGCTATTGGTTAATGTGGTGCTTGTTAGTGCTTGCTATCGCCCGTCCACAATGGCTTGGTGATCCAATTGAGCTCCCTAGCCAAGGTCGCGATCTCATGCTGGCGGTGGATTTATCCGGCAGTATGCAGATTGAAGATATGGTGATCGACGGCAAAGTGGTCGACCGTTTTACCCTCATCCAACACGTGGTCAGTGAGTTTATTGAACGCCGCAAAGGCGATCGTATCGGTTTGATTCTATTTGCCGATCACGCCTATTTACAGGCACCACTGACTCAAGATAGACGTTCCGTTGCCCAGTTTTTAAAAGAGGCCCAAATCGGCCTCGTTGGTAAACAAACGGCGATCGGCGAATCGATTGCACTCGCGGTAAAACGTTTCGATAAAATGGATGAGAGTAACAGAGTATTGATTTTATTGACTGACGGTTCAAACAACGCCGGCAATATCGATCCTGAGCAAGCGGCCCAAATTGCCGCCAATCGTAAAGTGACGATTTATACCGTTGGCGTGGGCGCCGATGTCATGGAAAGACGCACCCTCTTTGGTCGTGAGCGCGTCAATCCGTCAATGGATTTGGATGAAAACCAACTGCAGCAGATTGCCGATGTCACCCACGGCCGCTATTTCCGCGCCCGCAATAGTCAGGAGTTAGAGCAGATTTATCAAGAAATCGATAAACTTGAACCCGTTAGCCGCGATCAACTCAGTTATCGCCCTCAAGCGGAGCTATTTTACTGGCCGCTCGCATTAGCACTTCTCACCAGTCTCTGGATTGCACTAGCGCAGTTACCGTTTTTTACTCGCGCTAAAACCCTTGTTTTATCAGCCACACCGCGGGGGAATGTCCGTTAATGAGCCTGCATTTTATTCGTCCTGAATGGTTACTCGCCCTATTGCCGTTAGGGATTATTTTATGGACGCTTTGGCGCCAGCATGCAACTAACAGTGCGTGGAATCGTTATATTGCGCCACATTTGGCAAAAATATTAGTCACAGAAGGTTCGCAAAAGTCCCGCAGGCCGCTGTATATCTTGGCCTTTTCTTGGTTTATCGCCGTGTTAGCGTTAGCGGGACCCGCCCTCAATAAACAATCTTTGCCCGTCTTCGCCGCGGAGCAAGGCCGAGTGCTGGTGATGGATATGTCCGTCTCCATGTTTGCCACCGATTTGGCACCTAACCGTTTAACCCAAGCCAAGTTTAGGGCGACGGATTTATTACGCGGCCTAAAAGAAGGGGAAACCGGGCTCATCGCCTTCGCCGGCGATGCCTTTACCATAAGCCCCTTAACCCGCGATACGGGCACACTACTCAATTTATTACCCACCTTAAGCCCTGAGATTATGCCCGTGCTAGGGTCAAACTTAGCCGCCGCATTAACCCAAGCCAAAAACCTGCTGGCACAGGGTGGACATCTTCGTGGCGATATTATTGTGATGACGGATGGCATCACGCCTAAACAATTCGATGAGGCCAACTCAGCCTTATCAGGCAGCCAATATCGCCTCGCGATTATGGGATTTGGTAGCCCCCAAGGCGCACCAATTCGCTTACCCGATGGTCAACTACAACGAGATAGCAGTAATGAGGTTGTCGTCGCGAAAACCGACTTTGGCTTGCTGCAAAAATTAGCCGATAACCATAATGGCACTATGATCCCCAATCGCACCGATGGTGAGGATCTTGTCCAACTTCAACATTGGTTAAGCGATAGTGGTGATGCCAAAGCCACGGATCTCGATGGTGAAACTTGGCAGGATCTCGGTCCTTACCTCGCCTTATTCTTACTCATTCCTGCCCTGCTGAGCTTTAAGCAAGGTATGCTCGCCAACTGGCTGTTGATGGGATTAACTGGTTTATTATTCGGCGCATTGCCACAAAACGCCCACGCCAGCGCCTGGGACTCGCTCTGGCACACTCAAGAGCAGCAAGCGATGCAGGCTTACCAAGCCGAGGACTATGCCAATGCCGCTCAAAAATTCGAGACGCCCCAATGGCAAGGCGCTGCGCAATATAAGGCAGGCAATTTCGAACAAGCGCTAAAAACCTTTGAGCAAGATAATTCAGCCAATGGGCTTTACAATCAAGGCAACGCGCTGATGCAAATGGGCAAACCCGATAAAGCTAAAGAACGGTACCAAGCAGCGCTCGACAAGCAACCCGATTTCCCACAGGCCAAGGCCAACCTTGAGTTAGCGGAAAAACTGCTGGATCAGCAACAATCCCAGCAAAATGCTGACAACCAAGATCAGCAGTCTCAGGGCGACCAAAACCAACAGGGACAGAACCAAAACGATCAGCAGCAAGGACAAAACCAGCAGCAAGATCAGCAATCCTCGCAAAACGACCAAGCTCAAGAGCAGTCTCAAGAGCAACAGTCCCAACAGCAAAATAATGCCGACCAAGCGGACGAAAAACCGTCGCAGGATCAAGACACCTCATCCGAGCAGCAGGATAATGCTGAGCCAGGCGCGCAGGATAAACAGCAAGATGCTGATAAAGCACAACGAGATCAGCAAGAAGCTAAAAATGAACAACAGCAGGCACAGCAAGAAGCCAATCAGCAAAATAGCGCCGATAACAATGCTGAAGATAATGCAGAAGAGCAAGCCAGCAACGAAGCCCAAATGCAGGCAAAGGTCGCGGATGATAAGTCCAACACGGAGCAAGAACAACAAGCCCTAGCGCAAAAAGCGGATAAAGAGAAACAGTCGCAGGCAGATAAAGACACTGAAACCGCCATCAGTGAAACACTAGAAGCCCCGCCCAGTAACAGTGAACCTTTGCCCGCTGAGATGCAGCGAGCCCTGCGAGGCGTGAGTGAAGATCCACAAGTATTGCTGCGAAACAAAATGCAACTCGAATATCAAAAACGCCGTCAAAATGGCCAAATATCAAGGGATAACGAACAGTGGTAATCAGACAATTTTTTATCCTCCTCATTCTTTGCATCGCGGTTATCAATCCCGCCTTTGCCCTGAGCAAACTCGAGGCGTCGGTCGATCGCAATCCAGTAATGGAGGGAGAGTATTTTGTGCTCAATGTCAGTGCCGACGATGAGGTCGACACAGGTAAACTCGACACCTCCATCCTGCTAAAGGATTTTATTGTGGGTCGCACCAGCGTGAGCCGCAGCACTCAGATCATGAACTTTGACGCGGTTAAAGAAACCCGCTGGCAAGTGCTGCTAGCGCCAAAGCAAAAGGGTCAACTGACCATTCCATCCTTTAGTATTGATGGCGTCAGCTCCGCCGAAATTCCCCTCAAAGTAGTCCAAGCCGGTGCGCAACCTGAGCAGGCTAAGAATCTGTTTATCGATGCTAAGGTATCGAGTGATGAGGCCTACGTCGGCCAGCTTATCACCTATAAAGTGAAGCTCTACCTTGCGGTCGAACTGCAACGCGGTGTGCTTAATGCTCCCGTTATCGAAGGCGCGCAGATTAAGCAAATTGGCGAAGATAAAGACGGCTCGGAGATCATCGATGGCCGTCGTTACCGCGTCATTGAGCGCACCTATGGCATCATTCCCGATTTGCCCGGCCAAGTGAACATTAAAGGCGCCACCTTTTCTGGTGATGTATTAGTAGAATCACAACGCCGCGGCGGCATGTTTGGCTTTAATGAAAGCCGTCCTATGCAAGCAGGTGCGCCGTCCTTAAGCATTCAAGTAAATCCGGCCCCAGCAAGCTTCCTTGGGCAATGGCTTGTAGCTGACTTGGTGGTATTAAAAGAGAGTTTTCCTGAGGATGTAAAAGAGTTTACTGTTGGTAGTCCCATTACCCGCACAATCACCCTGTTGGCATCCAATGCCGATGAAAATAGTCTGCCGGATATTGTGCAAGGGCTGCCGCCAGAGCTCAAATCCTATCCCGAAAAACCCCAGCGCCAGAGCTTTGTGCGTGACGCGCAGATAGTGTCCCAATACAGTATTACCTCAGCGATTGTGCCCAGTAAAGCAGGCACTTTTACCTTACCTGAAGTGAAAGTACCTTGGTGGAATCCACATCTTAAACGCCAAGAAATCGCGACCCTGCCCGCTCGCACTATTGAAGTAAAAGGTGGCGCCATTATCGATACACCCGTCGAACCCAACTGGCAGGCAAACACCAGCACCCGCAATGAAGGCAGTTGGAGCGCCAATCTGTTTGCCCTGCTATGGCTAGTAACATTGATTGCATGGGGCGTGACCTTGGTTGCTTGGCGCCGTGCACTTAAGCGCCAAGCACCTGTTAACACTCAGGTTCAACCTCAACCACTCGTCCTTGGCAATGGTCTTAAAGGCTTGGAGCAGGCCTGCGCTAGAGGTCATGTCAGCGATATTTTGCAGCAATTACAGCAATACTTTAGTGAGCAGGCCGCTCGCCCTATGACGCTCGATAAAATTGCCGCGCAATCGAATGAATTAGCAGAGGCTATTCGCCAATTACAAGCATTGGCCTACGGCGGAAAAGCCAATAGCGGTACACAACTGGCTGACGCGGTAAAAGCATTGTTAAGCGCGGTAAAAAGCGGCAATCTAAAAACCATGGTGCAGCCATCTACGCCATTACGGCCGCTAAATCCAAACGGCTAATCCTAAACAGCGCGACGGCTTACTCGAATGAATAAGGTGTAATATTTTGAATCGTAAAATAAAAAGAAAAAATCAAAAAAATGTTTACTAACTGGCGAAAGAAATCCGTTGAGCCTGCGGTCTCTTCTGACATGCTGAGTAAACAACGACGATATAACAGCCTAGTCAAGGCGCTGCACGCCGATATTTTCCGTTATGCCTTTTGGTTGTGCGGTGATAAGCCGGTTGCTGAAGATATAACCCAAGAAACCTTCTTGCGGGCGTGGCGCTCTTTAGATTCCCTTCAGGATGATAAAGCGGCGAAGGCTTGGCTGATCACGATTTTAAGACGTGAAAATGCCCGTCGTTTCGAGCGCAAACAATTTGATTACGCCGATGTCGAGCAAGACAGCTTAGAAGATCACCTAGCCTCCAGCACTGAAGAGCAAACCGAGCAGTACTGGTTGAGAAGGCAAATCGCTAAGTTGGATATCGAATATCGAGAGCCATTACTACTGCAATTGATTGGTGGTTTTAGTGGGGATGAAATCGCCGAACTGTTGGAACTGAATCGTAACACAGTAATGACGCGCTTATTTCGGGCGAGGAACCAATTGAAAGAATTACTTGAGAAAACAGAGGTAAGAGGTCAATCCAATGGATGAGCTTAAATTTAGACGTCAAGCTTATGAAGATCCTCATAATCAAGACCCAGAGTTTCTTGAGCAAATGCGTGCCAAACCTGAGCATCAGGCCCTTGTTTCTGAGCTTAAACGCTTCGATGCTAAACTCAACCAAGCCTTAAAAGTGGAAGTACCGGAAGACTTAGCCGATAAACTCATCCTACGCCAACAACTACAACAACACCACAAACAGCGCCGTCAAACGGGTTTTTTAGTGGCGATGGCTGCCTCTATAGCCTTTATCGTGGGCATCAGTTTTAGCCTGCTACGTTTAGGTCCGGTGGATTTAGCTGAGCATGCATTAGCCCATGTCTACCATGAAGGAGTGGCGTTGCAGGTTGATCAGAATGTCAATTTCAGCCAAGTGAATGCGCAGCTTGCCTCGATGAAAAACCTTCAAAATGCAAAATTTATCGAACAACCAGGCAAAGTTTACTACACCTCTTACTGTGATTTTCAAGGTGTTAAGAGTCTGCATTTAGTTTTACAAGCAGAAAAAGGCAAAGTCACACTGTTTATTGTGCCGATTGAAAAACGCATGGTGCTGGATAACACCTTTGCCGATGGCAAATATAAAGGAATGGGATTTGAAACCCGCGATGCTTATATTTTGCTTGTGGGTGAGGATCAAGCAGACCTTAGCTTTGTAAAAGACGAAATCAACAACACCTTTATCTAACCAACTAATATATAAACCTTTCTTAAATCCACCTCCGATATTTTTTCACGTTCGGAGGTCGGATTTCGATCACATCTCCATCTACTAATGGGCTCTTGCTCAAACATCTGGTAGCATGCTTGCCACTTTAAATAATAACAAGATGGGATAAAAACAATATGACGATTGAAACCCCAATTTTAATCACATTTGTTGGCTATTTAGTATTGATGATGGGCATCGGATTTTGGGCTTACCGTGCTACCGATACTGTGGATGATTATATTTTAGGTGGCCGCAAAATGGGCCCCGCCGTAACCGCACTCAGCGTTGGCGCCTCCGATATGTCAGGTTGGTTACTGTTAGGCTTACCCGGCGCGGTATATTTAGGTGGTTTAGGTGAAGCGTGGATTGGTATTGGCTTAGTGATAGGTGCTTGGCTAAACTGGTTATTTGTAGCAAAACGCTTACGCATTTATACCCAATTAGCAGATAACGCCCTCACTCTACCTGACTTTTTCGAGAAACGCTTTCACGATAAACAGGGCTATCTCAAGCTGGTTTCAGCGATCACGATTCTAGTGTTTTTTACCTTCTATGCCTCCTCTGGCATGGTGGGCGGCGCCATTCTATTTGAAAAGGTCTTTGGCTTAGATTACAACGTAGCCTTGGTAATAGGCTCAGCCATTATCGTAGGTTATACCTTTATTGGCGGTTTTTTTGCCGTGAGTTGGACCGACTTCTTTCAGGGCAGTTTAATGTTGATTGCCCTGCTGATCATCCCGTTTGCGGTATTTTCTCATCCCGAGAGTCATGCAGGCATTGAATCTATCGATCCTGCCATGCTGGCATTAATCAGCGATAAAACTACCGTGATTGGTTTGTTATCACTCTTGGCTTGGGGACTAGGTTATTTTGGTCAGCCACATATTTTGTCGCGCTTTATGGCGATCGGTAGTGCCGATGCGCTGCCTGTGTCACGCCGTATTGCTATGAGCTGGATGATTTTATCCCTGCTCGGTGCACTAGCGACAGGCTTGGCGGGATCATTGTATTTTGCCAATGAACCACTCGCAAATGCCGAAACTGTCTTCATTCACTTAGCTCAGGCGGCATTTAATCCTTGGATAGGAGGTTTACTGATTGCGGCCATTTTATCGGCCATTATGAGTACCATAGATTCTCAATTATTGGTGTGCTCGAGTGTGATTACCGAAGACTTTTACCGCAAATGGTTACGCCCTAAAGCAGATGACCGTGAACTTATGATGGTTGGTCGCATGGGCGTACTTGCAATTGCAGTGATTGCCGGTGTTATCGCCTTGAATCCTGAAAGTAGTGTATTAAACCTGGTGAGTTATGCATGGGCGGGATTTGGTGCAGCCTTCGGCCCAGTTGTGCTTTTGTCGCTGTTTTGGAAGCACTATAGCCGTAATGGCGCTATCGCAACGATTATCGTCGGTGCGTTAACCGTGGTGTTTTGGAAGCAACTTTCTGGCGGTATTTTTGACTTATATGAAATTTTGCCCGGATTTATGTTTGCCATTATCGCCGGTGTAATTGTGAGTAAACTCACTCGACCAAGCGATGAAATCACCGCCGAATTTGAGCAATTTAAGTCAGCGTTATAACCGCCGAATATCGCTTCTTCTTGTAAAAAGCGTACAAGTGTACGCTTTTTACAATTTGTATAATTTTATTAACCTTCGCCTCATTACAAAGTATTAACCTCAATTAAAACCACCTCACCAATTAAAAGCCATAGATACCAAGCATCTGGCCAGACCATTCGTTCAAGCTAAAGTACAACTCAGTTTTAATTAACTGAAATTTAACAAATTTCAAATCTGGTCGGACTTGTTGAGATTACACACAATCCCTAACATGCCGAAGACTATAAAAGGATTTGCGCGTTGTTCTGGTAACTAGGACCGAACAAAATCCAATATCAAAATAATGAGAGAATAATAATGAAATCATTCAACAAGACGTTGCTTGCTGTTGCTGTTGCATTGGCGAGCTCACAGACTTTCGCTTCGGGTTTCCAATTAAACAGTCAATCGGCCACGGGTATGGGTCGTGCTTTTGCAGGTGATGCTGTTATTGCTGACAACGCTTCCGTGTTATCGCGTAACCCCGCAGCGATGGCATTATTTGATAAAGATGCGATCTCTTTCGGCTTAACCTATGCCGATATTACTGTTGACGTTAAAGACGTTAACTTTGCCGGTGGCGCCGTTGACTTAGGCAGCATCGACGATGCGGGTAGCTCTAAAGTTATCCCAAACATTTTCTACATCCACCCTATCGACGATAAATTCGCCGTGGGTTTTGCCGCATTCTCTAACTTTGGTACAGGTACTGACGCAAGCTCTTTGTCTAAAAACAAGCCTGCTGCGCCTTTCGACCTGCTTGGTGAAACAGAAGTAACAACGGTCAACTTTAACGCCAGCGTGTCTTACCGCATCAACGATATGTTCAGCATAGGTGCGGGTGTAGATGCCGTCTATGGTGAAGGTCGTTTAACCCGTAACGCGGGCGCAACACCTCTGGTTGACGTAGACGCAGACGGCTGGGCATTTGGTGGTATCGTGGGTGCCACAGTTGAGTTAGATAAGGATAACCGCTTCGGTATCAGCTACCGTTTCAGCCCAACGGTCAATGTTGAAGGGGATATCAACACCATCACCTCAACAACAATACCTGGTGTGGGTACGGTTCCTGTTACGACCAGTTTTGATAGTTTAGATGTACCGCTAGCAGATATTTTCCAAGTTGCGGGCTTCCATCAGATTACACCTAAGTTTGCACTGCACTATACCGCGCAATACAGTAAGTGGGGCAACTTTGATCAAATCACAGCTAAAGACGGTACAGCAACAATTGCAGCTGTAGGCGCCACTAAAAGCGTAGGTGATATCGCCCTTAAAGAATACCAATGGAAAGATTCATGGTTATTCAGCTTAGGTGGTACTTACACCATCAACGAACAATTCACCGTTCGTGCGGGTTATATGCATGACCAAGGCGTTGTAGATGAGATTAGTTCGATTTCATTCCCAGACTCTGACCGTAACTGGTACACAGCAGGTATGAGCTACCACATCAATCCACAAAACACCCTTGACTTTGGTATTGCCTTTATTAAGGGTGAAGAAGTTCACCTGATTGAAAACAGCGCAATCACAGGCCCTGTGAACGCAGTAACAGAATCAAGCGGTATGTACTACTCAGTACAGTACAGCTACCAGTTCTAAGCTGTTTCGAACACAAAAAAGCCGCATTTTTGCGGCTTTTTTGTATCTTGCGTATTTATTGCCTAAAGTTAATCCATATTCCTCTCACTCTATAACCCTTATGGCAAAAGTCATTGGACTTGGTGGTATTTTCTTCAAAAGTACCGATCCCGTTGCCTTAGCAACCTGGTATAAAACTCACCTTGAGATCCCTATTGAAAACTGGGGAGGCGCGGCGTTCTATCATAGTGATAAATCCATCCCGAGTTACCATGTATGGACACCGTTTGACGATAACACGACCTATTTTGCCCCCACGAATAAAAGCTTTATGGTGAACTTTATCGTGGACGATCTTGAGCAAGCCCTACTTCAAGTCACGCAGGGTGGCGGCGAGCAAATCGGCGATATTGAAGACTCTGAATTCGGCCGTTTCGGCTGGTTTATTGACCCCGATGGTAATAAAGTCGAATTGTGGCAACCTAGTGCAATCCCACCCATGAGCTAACAGATTAACTTACAAGCCACTTTTGCGACAGCATGACGCTAATCCTGAATAACACCTGAGCATTTAGTATAAAGTTGAATGTGTTAGGCATTTGCCTATGCACAAAGCTAGCTAATTGAAGTAAGGTATCTGAAGGAATTCTATCAAGAGAGTCTGTTATGCAACGCAATTATCTACTTCCCGCCATCGTGCTCGGTGGTTTTTTATGTGCTGGCATGGTTTATGTTGGACAAAGCGCCAGCTCAGCGCTACTAGAAATGAAAGCACTAGAACGCACAGTCACCGTAAAAGGTCTTGCAGAAAAAGAAGTCAAAGCCAACATCGCTATCTGGCCGATTAACTTTACTGAGGTCGACAACAACCTCCCTAAACTTTATGAAACTGTTCAGCAAAAAACCGACAGAGTCGTCGCCTTCCTTAAAGAAAGTGGATTTAGCGACAGTGAGATTACGGTGTCATTGCCATCCATTGAAGATCGTCAAGCCCAAGGCTATGTCGACCCCAATGTCAGGTATCGTTACTCGGCTAAGATTAATCTCTCTGTCTATACCTCACAAATTGATCTCATGCTAAGCACCCGTAAGCAAATGATAAACTTAGTTAAAGAAGGCATTGCTATCGCCAGCCAAGACTATGAAAACCGCACTGAGTTTTTATTTACGGCGCTCAATGATGTCAAACCGACCATGGTGCAGGAAGCAACGCAAAATGCGCGGGAAGTGGCTGAAAAGTTTGCTAAGGACTCACAATCGCGTCTGGGTAAGATTAAGAGTGCCAGCCAAGGCCAGTTCACGATTTCCGATCGTGACAGCAGCACGCCTTATATAAAACAAATTCGCATTGTTTCTACGCTGACCTATTATTTAAACGACTGATATTTAAGCCGCTCTGATTGCGGCTTAAAAATGATGACGATGGCGATTGATGTAAGGGAAAACGCATTCGCCTTTCCCCTATATTAGTGAAACCGATTACATTAAATTTTTCTAATAAATATTGATTGCCTATTGAAACCAACTCCATTAGAATTTACTCATGAATTACTTTTGGGATGATTTGTTATGGCAGCAATATCACGAACTCTGTTCACATTATTAGCATTTTCTACCTTCACGACGCAGGCATCTTCTTTAGAAACTCTCGAAGTGATGAGCAAACCCTACGCGAATTGGGTGACTTTAGATGCCAATATTGAGGCGGTAAAAGCTGCCACGGTATCAGCGCAAACCTCAGGGCGTATCGTCAAACTCAACTACGATGTCAATGATGTGGTACCAGAAGGCGCAGCCTTACTCGAGATAACTAGTAAAGAGCAAGGCGCTGAACTCGCAAGCTATGAAGCCGATCTCGCCAAAGCCACCGCACTAAATGTGGAGGCGCAGGCACAATATAAACGCTACAAAGAACTCTTTCCCCAAGGCGCGATTTCAAAAGGCGCTATGGATGAAGCAACCGCCAATGCTAAAGCTGCCGAACAAGCCGTGAGTGCGGCTAAGGCGCGGGTTATCAAGGCGACTGAGTCTCTCAAATATACTGTGGTATCGGCCCCATTTAGCGGGATTGTTACCGAGCGTTTAGTCGAATTAGGTGAAACCGTGATTGTCGGTCAGCCGCTACTCTCTGGATTTTCACCAAGCCAAATGCGCGCTATCACCCAAGTGCCACAACGCTATATTCAACAGCTAAAAAGCGCCCCAGAATTTTTAGTACGCTTAAATGATGGTCGTGAAATCCTCTCTAAGGACCTCACCATCTTTAGCTTTGCCGATCCCGTGAGCCATAGCTATCAAGTGCGGATTAACCTGCCAAAGGATGAACCTAACCTGCAACCCGGAACTTGGGCCAAGGCGCTGTTTAAAAATGGCGAGCGAGAAAAAATCCAGCTACCGATCTCAGCGCTAATCACTATGAATGAACTCAGTAGCGTTTACCTGAAAAAAGGCGAGCAATTTGTACTCACTCAGGTACGAGTATCAGAACCTGTCAATGGTGAAGTGGAAATACTCGCAGGACTTAAATCCGGAGATATTGTCGCCATGGATGCTTACCAAGTGTTGCTTGAGCAAAAGCAATAAATTCCCTAGCGATATCAATTTGATGAGGTTGTTGAATGAAACACGCTACTGAATCTTCGACGTCACTTGGCATTTCTGGTCGAATTGCGGCCGCCTTCCAAAACAGTGCCATCACACCGCTGCTGGCACTTTTAGGCTTATTGCTCGGCTTATTTGCGATTTTAGTGACCCCAAAGGAAGAAGAACCACAGATTGACGTTACCTTTGCCGATGTCTTTATCCCCTTTCCTGGCGCCACTCCGGCCGAAGTTGAAAACTTAGTCACCCTGCCAGCCGAGCAAGTGATATCTGAAATCAAAGGGATAGACACGCTCTATTCTTTCTCCCAACCCGATGGCGCCATGATCATTGTGATCTTTAAAGTCGGCGTTACCCGCAATGATGCCATAGTGAGTCTCTACAACCAGATTTATTCCAATATGGATAAACTGCCGCAGGGCGCGGGTGTTGGCGAACCATTGATTAAACCACGCGGTATCGATGATGTGCCTATTGTCAGCCTAACACTCTGGTCCAAGGACAAACAGGTCTCGGCCGAACAATTGACCCATGTTGCGCAAGGGTTAGAAACCGAAATCAAGCGTATCCCTGGCACGCGGGAGATATACACCGTCGGCCAACATGAGATAGTGGCCAATGTACGCATCGATCCCGCCAAAATGAATAGCTTTAATCTTACCTACGACAAGTTGAGACAAAGCCTAAATGACAATAATCACATCTCGATGCCTGCGTCTTTAGTACAAGGTAATCAAGAGATTAAGGTTCAGGCTGGGCAATTTTTACAAACAATAGACGATGTAAAACAGCTCGTTGTGAGTATTTCGCAGGATAAAAACGGCAAGCCTACCCCTGTTTATTTGGCCGATATCGCCGACATCAGTTTAAAGAGTGATATTCCCACTCAAAGCGTTTGGCACAGTGACAAGACAGATATTTACCCTGCGGTGACGATTGCCATAGGTAAACAACCGGGGCAAAACGCTGTCGATATCGCCGATGCAACGCTTGCTCGCATTGCTAAGGTCAAGAATGTATTGATCCCCAGCAATGTCGAAGTGACTGTTTCGCGCAACTATGGTGAGACGGCGGCGGATAAATCTAACACCCTTATTCTTAAGCTGATTTTTGCCACCAGCGCCGTTGTCGTATTGGTATTTTTAACCATGGGCGCCCGCGAGTCCTTAGTGGTCGGTGTCGCCATTATTATCACCTTGGCGATCACTCTATTCGCCTCATGGGCGTGGGGATTTACCCTCAACCGAGTGTCACTCTTCGCGCTGATTTTCTCCATCGGGATCTTGGTCGACGATGCCATTGTGGTAGTGGAAAACATTCACAGGCATATGGCGCTGGGTAAAAAATCCTTTAGTGAACTCATCCCCGTTGCGGTGGATGAAGTCGGCGGCCCGACGATTCTCGCCACCTTTACGGTTATCGCCGCCCTGCTGCCCATGGCATTTGTGTCAGGATTAATGGGCCCATACATGAGCCCGATTCCCATCAACGCCAGTATGGGCATGCTGATCTCCCTTGTGGTTGCCTTTGTGGTCACGCCCTGGCTAAGCCGTAAGCTGCTCAAACACCATAGTGGCCCAGCGACCGAAACTGTCCACAGCGACGATGCCGCGATAAATGAAAGTAAAATGGTGCGCCTGTTTACCCGTCTAATTGGCCCCTTCCTATTAGGTAAAGGCGCCCGTAAAGCACGGATTGGACTCGCTGCGGGTGTATTTGTATTGATCGGTATCGCCGTGGCCTTGCCCATAGGTCAGCTCGTGGTGTTAAAGATGCTGCCCTTCGATAATAAGTCAGAGTTCCAAGTGATGGTGGACATGCCAGAAGGCACACCAGTGGAACAAACCCAGCGCGTACTTCAGGATTTAAGTCGTTACCTTGCCACTGTGCCTGAGGTGGAACATTTGCAGCTGTATGCTGGCACCAATGCGCCAATGAACTTTAACGGCTTAGTGCGTCACTATTTCCTGCGTAATAGCCAAGAACTAGGCGATATTCAGGTCAATTTAGTCGATAAAAAGCATCGCAAACGCGATAGCCATAGCATTGCACTCTCAGTGAGAGAGGAACTACAGCAAATTGGTGCGCCATATCAAGCCAATATAAAAGTGGTTGAAGTACCACCAGGCCCACCAGTCTGGTCGCCGATTGTGGCCGAAGTCTATGGCCCAAGCCCTACGATTCGTGAACAAGCAGCTTATGATCTGCAGTCACTGTTCCGTGAGACTCAAGATATTGTCGATATTGATATTTTCTTGCCCGCAGCACAGCAAAAATGGCAGGTGATGATCGACCGCTCGAAAGCTAGCCTGATGGCAGTGCCCTATAGCAATATCGTTGATTTAATTGCGACCTCAGTGGGCGGTAAGGATGTAAGCTACTTGCATATTGCTCAGCAAAAACACCCCGTGCCTATCCGCCTGCAACTGCAAGAAGGGGCGAAAATCGATTTAGAGCAAGTGCTAAACATGAAGTTACAAAGCCAAACTGGGCAATCCGTGCCCGTGTCTGAGCTGGTGACCATCAAGCGCGGTAAAATCGATGCCCCTATTATCCATAAGAATATGATCCCTATGGTGATGGTGGTTGCCGATATGGCAGGCCCGCTCGACAGTCCGCTCTATGGCATGTTCGACATGGCGGGCAAAATCGACGGCGATGGTGGCTTAGGTTTCGATCAGCATTATATCCACCAACCAACAGGCTTAGACTCTGTCGCCGTACTTTGGGACGGGGAATGGAAGATCACCTATGAAACTTTTAGAGATATGGGTATCGCCTATGCCGTGGGCATGATTGCAATTTACTTATTGGTCGTCGCCCAATTTAGATCCTATCTCGTGCCGCTTATCATTATGGCGCCCATCCCACTGACGGTGATTGGAGTGATGCCGGGCCATGCCCTGCTTGGTGCGCAATTTACCGCCACCTCGATGATTGGCATGATTGCCTTAGCGGGGATTATTGTCCGTAACTCGATATTATTAGTGGATTTTATCAATCAGGAAACCGCCTCAGGTGTACCCTTTGAGCGCGCAGTGATCCACTCGGGTGCGGTGCGAGCCAAACCGATTATGCTGACCGCTTTGGCGGCCATGATTGGCGCCCTGTTTATTTTGGATGATCCGATTTTCAATGGGCTTGCGATCAGTCTGATTTTCGGGATCTTTATCTCGACCTTACTGACCCTAATCGTGATCCCTGTGCTTTACTACGCGGCGATGAAAAATCGCATAAACTTAACTCAAACAGCCGATTAACCCACAATAGGCAGCCATCGCGCTGCCTCTAGGAGCAAGCTATGTCACTCGAACGCAGCATTATGGCCTTTGCCGGATTTATGGTGTTACTGTCTTTGGTATTAACCGCTTTTGTTCACCATAACTTTTTGTGGTTAACCGCCTTCGTAGGCGCTAACCTATTCCAAAGCGCTTTCACGGGTTTTTGCCCAGCGGCAATGGTATTACGCAAACTCGGCGTCAAATCCGAAGCTGAAATCGCTAAACAACGTTAATGCAGATTTGCAAAGGAGAAAGTCAGTGTTTAACAAGTTACTGTTTGGCAGTAAAAAATTACTTGGAGTAGCCCTATTGAGTCTTTTGTCACTCTCCATAGTACCTCATGCAGCAAATGCGGCAGATCAACAGCCTCAAGTAGCATGGGAGAAAATCGCTGCTGGGGCCATGGTGCTTGATGTTCGCACCCCTGAGGAATTTGCCGCGGGCCATTTAGCCAATGCGGTTAATATTCCCTTTGAGCAAGTCGCCGCAGAATTCGCTAAACGCGGTATCGCCAAAGATGCGCCAGTGGTGTTGTATTGCCGCAGCGGTCGACGCAGCAGTATCGCGACCGAAGCCTTAGTCGCGGCGGGTTACACTCAAACCTATAACGGTGGCGGTTATCAGACCTTAGCCGACGCTCAGCCTAAAACAGAGTAACTTGCTGTTTCGATTCACGATGGAAAAGCGCCTGTTGGCGCTTTTTTATATTTCTGCCGAGATTCATGTATCTCACCCACCACTCACTAGTCGATTATCCTGTTGCGCTCATGCATAAAAGCCAATAAATTGGCAAATGCCAAACCACCGACGCATTAACTCAATAAAATTGCATAATCAATCACTTGAATTAAACTCAACATCAAACGCTTAAAAATACTATATATTTCTCATCTTTTAATTCCAAAAAATTATAAATTTAAATTTCAACCACTTAAACAATCATCCTAACTCATTATTCGCTGTTAAAGCCGCTAGAATTCACTTTTACTTATTCACCTTTTCCACATAAATAAACATAAATAGTGCCAACACATTCGTTACAAGTTGTAACAACTGATTATTTATTCAATAAATCCGCTTATTACCTCAGGCAATTTTACCAACCGCCATACTATTAACATTTAATTTACAAATGCTTACACGAAAGATAAATTCACTAACTGAGTAGCATCTGAGTCGTAGTTATTCTTTAAAAGCACAAAATAATAATGATTAACTCTAAATTGAACATGGAAGAAAAACATGACAATCAATCGAACCACTAAGATAGCCCTGAGTTTATCCAGCTTAGCTATTGCAATTTCAGCAAGTGTTCATGCTGCCCCCGACGTACCGGGTTTCAACGCGGCGATGCAAGCACAGACCTCTCCTTTGCCTAAGCGCTATATCGTTAAATTTAAAAATGCCGATGCCCCCGCTCTGATGTCTGTCGATAGTGCTCAAGTCAGCGACCAATTACCCACCACCATGAACTACCAGCCTCAAGTGGCTGAAATTAGCGCCCAGCACAGTGTGCTGAACAAGGCGCAAGCCAAAGAAATGAAGCGTATTGGCCGCAGTAACAGCTACTCAGTTAAGCTGGATAACAATGGCATTAAGGCATTAAGAGCCCGCGCCGATGTGGAATATGTGGAAGAAGACATGCCACGCCGCTTTTTAAGTGAAACAACCCCTTGGGGGCAAACCTTTGTGGGTGCTACTCAATTAAGCGATAGCCAAGCGGGTAACCGCACCATCTGTATTATCGACTCAGGTTATGACCGTGGTCACAGCGACTTAAGCGGTAACAATGTCACAGGTACCAATAACTCCGGCACCGGTAATTGGTTTGAACCTGGCAATAACAATGCCCATGGTACTCACGTTGCTGGTACTATCGCGGCGATCGCCAACAACGACGGCGTGATTGGCGTGATGCCAAATCAAAATGCCAATATCCATGTGATTAAAGTATTTAATGAAGCTGGCTGGGGTTACTCATCTTCACTCGTATCCGCGGTCGATACCTGTGTTAATAATGGCGCCAATGTGGTCACCATGAGTTTAGGTGGCGCAGGCTCAAGCACAACCGAGCGCAATGCCTTAGCCGCCCACTACAATAACGGCGTACTCTTGATTGCCGCTGCGGGTAACGATGGTAACAATACCCATAGCTACCCCGCTTCGTACGATGCGGTAATGTCAGTAGCGTCTGTTGATAATCACAAAGACCACTCAGCCTTCTCGCAATACACCAACCAAGTCGAGATCTCGGGTCCTGGTGAAGCCATTCTCTCTACCGTTACACGCGGTGAAGGACGTTTAGCCGATATTACTATCGGTGGTCAGTCATACTTTAACTCCGGCGTTGTGCCACACAATCGCTTTACGCCATCAGGCACTAACTATGCGCCCAATCCATACAATGGCACGGCAACCGCAACCTTAGCCGAATGTACGGTTAGCGGCTCAACCTTCAACTGCGGCAATATGACCAACAAAGTCTGTCTAGTTGAGCGAGTGGGTAACCAAGGCACTTCTTATCCAGAAATCAATGCGGTAAAAGCCTGTAAGAATGCGGGCGCTAGCGCTGTTATCGTGTACAGTAACACCGCCTTACCTGGACTACAAAACCCCTTCTTGGTCGATGCTAACAGCGAAATCAACATGGTGTCAGTGTCTGTTGACCGTGCAACCGGTCTAGCACTGCGTAACCAGTTAGGTGCAACCGTTACCGTAAGCAACCAAGGTAATAAAGACTACGAGTACTACAACGGTACATCGATGGCGACTCCACATGTGTCAGGCGTAGCAACCTTAGTGTGGAGCTATCACCCAGAATGTAGCGCTGCTCAGGTGCGTAATGCACTCAAGCAAACGGCTGAAGACTTAGGCACAGCTGGCCGTGATGATTACTATGGTTATGGTCTGGTCAATGCCGTTGCAGCGAAAACCTTCTTAGATGCGTCCTGTAATGGTCCTACGGATCCGGTTGACCCTACACCAACTGACAGCGTGTTAGTGAACGGTGTGCCAAAAACAGGTCTAAGCGGCGCCGCCAGTGAAGAACTGCATTTCTCTTTTGAAGTACCACAGGGTGCAACTAACTTAGGCTTTGTGATGAACGGTGGCACGGGTGATGCGGATCTGTACGTACAGTACGGCGCAGCGCCAACGACCTCAAACTACGATTGCCGTCCATACAAAGGTGGTAACAGTGAATCTTGCCCAATCAGCAACGTTCAATCAGGTACTTACTACGCGATGGTGAAAGGCTATTCAGCCTTTAGCGGTGTATCGTTAACCGCAAGCTACACAGCCCAAAGCGGTGGTGGTACTCCTACCACGCCAGCAAGCTACACCAACACCGATAACTACAATATTCCTGATAACAAGACCGCAGGTATCACGAGCCCAATCACAGTGACTCGCACGGGTAACTCAGGCACAGTGACTGCCGTGGTGAATATTGTTCACCCTTATATTGGTGACTTAAAAGTGCAGCTCATCAGCCCAAGTGGTCAAACTTCAACATTGCACAATAGAACAGGTTCTGGCACTGACAATATCAACAAGAGCTACACAGTGGATATGACTGGCGTTGAGTCAAGCGGTGTGTGGAAACTTAAAGCGGTAGATAGCGGCCGTGGTGACGTAGGCTATATCGATAGCTGGGAATTGAAATTCCAATAATCACAGCGAATTAACACAAGAGCCTGCAATCACAGGCTCTTTTATTATTGATAATCCTTAAGCATCTCTGGTTCGATAAGCAGACTATGCTCATTGTCAGATAGCCAGACTTGCCCTTCACTGATAGACGCTTGCAGCGACATAGTGCGGCTCACTAACGCCTCCATCGCCGTCACTGACTCTTCGGCAATATTCCATACTTTCAAATTTTTATAGCGCTCTAATGCCGCTTGATTCTGTTTCCACCAAATAGGAACACTACGTCCGCCGTAGGTAAACAGCTGCACCGCTTTCGCGCGGCCGCTCGCCTTACGCAGCCATTTTTCATCGGCTTGGCCAAACTCAATCCACAGGTTTACTTCCCCTGAGAGACTCTTATCCCACAGTTCGGGTTCGTCATCCACACACAATCCCTTAGTAAAGCTTAAGGTCTCGGAAGCATTGAGGATAAAAGCCAGCAAACGCACCATCATGCGACCATCGGTTTCCGAAGGATGCTGAGCTAACGTCAGTTGATGATCTTGATAATATCCCCGGTCCATATCAGCGATCTGAAGATTGACCTTAAACACGGTCGCTTTAAGCGCCATAGTAAATCCTAAGCTTAATGATAAAAAATAACGGCGAGTCTACCTAAGACTCGCCGTCAGCTCAAACAAACTACGATAAAGAAGACTAAATCGCACCGGGGCGTAAATGCTTCGCGACAGGAAAGTGGGCCTTTAGCTGATTAATTTTCTGAGTATCGGCAACAATCAGCATTCTTGTGCCCTGCTCATATTCGTGAGTTATTTCGCTCAGAGCGAGTAATCCGCCGCGGTTAGCATCACGGCGAACTAATTCTGATAATTCATCCGTTAAGGTCTCTTGGCTATAAATCCAGTCGAGGCGCTGCAATAACGGCATGGCCGCCAGCGGCAATAACTCGACGGGGGTGGCCTCATCCAATAACAGGATTTCTCCACGGCTGACGATATGGTTAAAAGCATTTTGGTAATGCTCTAGCGTACGTGCATCAAACCTATCACCATTGGTATCGAAAAAACGTTCCCAAAATAATCGACGCGTCGCGGTTTTGGTGAGGCGTTGTTGTACTTCGATACGTTTGTCGGCCACAAAGTCAAATAGCGGTTTCAAGGATTGCGGTAGACTAGTTTCTAATCTCGCTCGGATGGTACGGGCAAATACAGGCGCGGCCCCTGCGGTACTGATCGCCACAACAAGGCGCCCTCTATCCACGATGGACGGCGTAATAAAACGGCAAAAAGCGGGATTGTCCACGGCATTGACCCATATGCCACGCTCAGTGGCTAAGGTCGCTAATTCACTATTGAGTTTATCGTTGGCCGTTGCGAGATAAATAAGATCGTAATTTTGAATATCAGCCTGCACGACTGATCGTTGTGACAATAATATCCGTCCCTTATCAGCATAGGCTTGCACCTCAGAATTTACCTCTGGCGCAATAACATGGATATTCGCTTCGGTACGCGTCAGCAAGGCAAGTTTACGACTCGCTACATCCCCTGCCCCAACAAGCAGCACATTCAGATTAACGGTATCAATAAATAACGGGAAATATTGCATCGTATAAGCCTAATAAATATTGAGTAAAAACAAACTTCAATTATTTTCATGCACAGGGTTAACATCTGTTTTGGCCTATATAAAAATCAGGGCTCTGATTATAAACAGCGTTAACTCAACATTATGAATAAGCGCATTATCTGACAGAATAATGCAGGCATATCTTATCGTACTAACTAAATGATAAGTCAGCGTAGATTAACACGATACTCAACAATAAATACTTAATAATATGAATAAGTTAGAAAATTTTTATCTAAATAAAAATATGCAATGATGGTCGGGAATATGGATCCCGACGATAGATGGATTGATGAGTAAATTAATTATGGCTCTCGCTACGCTCAGCACTACAATGCCAACACAATTCGAAGCTGCCCTCATTCATCTCATGGCACTGTACACATTGCCATTGGGGACTAACCACATCCAAGCCGCTTAATTGCGCTTGTGCGTTAGCCAACTGCGACTCTCGAACCCAAAGCTCAACATTGTGAAGATTGGCAGGTAACTCACCGACGCCACCCAACAAGGCCTCTCCACGCAACTCCACATGAATACCGCAGGCTTCTAATAATCCCTTCCATGTATGGGCCTGTAATAGGTTTCCACCAGCAATTAATGTTTTACGTTCTTCCATGCGACTTCCTACTGCATTTATCTTTTAAAAATAGCGGCAGCCGACATCCTACAGTGAAATAACTGAGCCTGTCGAGTGCTGTTTTTTACGCCAGTTGTTAATCAATTTAACATTTACGTTTTACAGCATTAGTCACTATAAAGTTGTGAGTTTGATAGCAGATTATCGAAAGTGAGTAATCATGGCGAAAAAAATGCCACTTTAAAAGTGGCATTTTTATCAACAATATTGGTATCTAAAATAGATTAATTTGAGGCCCATTTACGGCATCATCGGTGGTTGATCTGCACCTTCTTTCTCTATCTCAACTGGCATCATATGCTCGCGGCAAATGCCGAGTTTGATCGCTAAGAAACTCGCCACATAGATAGAAGAGTAAGTACCAACGAAAATACCCAGTAACAGTGCGGTCGCAAAGCCATGGATCATGGTGCCGCCCTTCAGGAACAGCGCCACAACTGTCACCAGCGTCGTACCCGTCGTGATAATGGTACGGCTCATGGTTTGGGTAATTGAAACGTTCACGACTTCTTCAGGATCGCTCTTACGCATCTTGAGGAAGTTTTCACGGATACGGTCAAATACCACAATGGTATCGTTCAGTGAGTAACCCACAACGGTTAACAGACCGGCTAATACTGTTAGGTCAAACTCCAGTTGAAATACTGAAAACACCCCTAAGGTCACAATCACGTCATGGGCCAATGCCGCGACTGAACCCGCAGCCAAACGCCATTCGAAACGAAACGACACGTAGATCATGATACAGATTAGTGCAACTAACACGGCTAAACCGCCCTGCTCTGCCAGTTCTTTACCCACCTGAGGACCGACGAATTCAACCCGTTTTTGTTGAACGCCTGCATCTACTTGCTGAGCAGCTGTCATCACAGATTTAACCTGAGCATCGCTGCTCACGCCTTCTTTCACCGACAGACGAACTAACACGTCGCGACTTGAACCAAAGTTTTGCACAATCGCGCCATCTAATTCAGGCGATGACAGTTTTGTACGCAACACATTCAAATCAACAGGTTGAGTGAACTCCATCTCAACCACAGTACCGCCAGTAAAGTCTAAGCCCCAGTTGATACCCTTAGTTGCCAGAGAAACAAGCGAACCCAATACCAAAATGGCCGACATAATACTGATAGGCAGCGCATGACGGAGGAAGTTAACCGTACGTTTTAAAGATAAAATTTCTAACATTATCGCTTCCCCTTAGATAGACAGCGTCTTCACGCGCTTACCGCCCCACATCGCGTTAACGATTGCGCGGGTTCCCACGATAGCGGTAAACATTGATGTCGCAATACCGATCATCAGGGTCACAGCGAAGCCTTTGATCGCGCCCGTACCTACGGCGAACAGGATCAATGCTGTTAAGAAGGTAGTAATGTTAGCGTCGGCGATAGTAGAGAATGCGTTGCCGTAACCTTCGTGAATGGCCTGCTGCACACTGCGACCTGCACGTAACTCCTCACGAATACGCTCGTAAATCAGTACGTTACCGTCAACCGCCATACCCACAGTTAACACCATACCCGCAATACCTGGCAGGGTTAATACGGCGCCAGGGATCATAGACATCACCCCAACCACCATCACTAGGTTTGCCGTTAGGGCCAAGTTGGCGATAAAGCCAAAACTGCGGTAGTAAACCAACATGAAGATAAGCACGACTGCCATACCCCAGATCATGGCTTGCACACCGCTTTCGATGTTTTCCGCACCTAGGCTTGGACCAATGGTACGCTCTTCCACAATCGATACTGGCGCGATCAAAGCACCCGCACGTAGCAATAACGCGAGGTTTTGTGCTTCACCGTGGCTTAACCCAGTGATCACAAAGTTGCGGCCTAAACGTGCTTGAATCGTCGCTACTGAAATCACTTCTTGGATTTTCAGCATTTTGACGCTGCCATCGGCGTTACGTTCACCACTGTCTTTATATTCAATGAATAAGGTCGCCATCGGTTTACCGATATTGTCCTTAGTCACATTAGAAAAAATGGTACCGCCTTTAGCGTCGAGGTTAATGCTTACCTGTGGACGGCTATATTGGTCAAAGCTGGGTTGTGCGCCAGTGATATGATCACCCGTTAGCATCACTTCCTTCTTCAGCACCACTTGACCACCTTCACGGCGTTGATACACCTCAGAACCCGCGGGTATACGGCCAGATTGCGCCGCATTAGGGTCAGCCTTATCGTCCACCATATGGAATTCAATCGATGCGGTTGCACCTAAAATTTCCTTGGCGCGAGCAGTATCTTGTACACCTGGTAACTCAACGATAATACGCTCAGCACCTTGGCGTTGTACCACAGGCTCAGCTACCCCTAACTCGTTCACACGGTTACGGATAGTGGTAATGTTTTGCTGCAACGCTTCTTCTTTAATCTGCTTGAGATAGGTTTCGCTCATCACGGCTTGCAGGGCAAAATCTTCACCCTTGCTCACATCGGTGAACACCATATCGTTGCTGCGAGATTTTAAGAAACGTTCTGCACTGGCTAAACTTTCAGCATCACGGAATTTAATCTCGATACCTTGAGCATTGTTGCGAATGCCCGCGTAACGGATTTTTTCTTCCCGTAATTGTGAACGGAAATCAGCCACTTTGGCTTCTTCCATCTTACGAATGGCTTCGCCCATGTCCACTTCCATCAGGAAGTGCACACCACCACGAAGGTCCAAACCGAGTTTCATTGGGCTACCACCCATAGACTCGAGCCATTTAGGTGTTGCAGGGGCAAGGTTAAGTGCTACGGTAAACTTATCACCTAAGTCTTCGGCGATGGTTTCCTTGGCCAACAACTGTTGATCCGCGTTTTGTACGCGAACCAACAATTGGCCTTTTTCAAGCTCAGAACGCTTTACCGCAATGCCCTTACTGGCTAACAGCTCGTTCACTCTGGCTTGGGTAGATGCCGTGACTTCAGCACCTCGAGTCGCCACTACTTGCACCGCATGATCTTCACCGAACAGGTTAGGTACGGCATAGAAACAACCTATGGCGATGATAAGCACCACCATAATGTTCTTCCACATTGGGTATTTATTTAACACGCCTGAGCCCTCTTGGCTTACAACGACTGGATAGAGCCCTTAGGCAATACAGCTGCAATGTAATCTTTTTTAATTGTAATTTGAGTCGTGTCGTTCAAGCTCAGTAACACGTAGTCATTGTCATCGCTGATCTTTGCAATCTTGCCTAAAATGCCGCCGCTGGTCAGCACTTCATCACCTTTTCCAAGTGATGACATCAGGTTTTTGTGCTCTTTAACACGCTTCGATTGCGGACGGAAAATCATGAAATAGAAAATCAGGCCGAAAATCACCAGCATGAAAATCAATTCCATAGTGCCACCACTCTGTGGAGCGCCAGCAGCATTTGCATATGCATTTGAAATGAACATAGTTTTCTCTTCTTATTAGCAAAAAATCAATCGACTAACTCTGGTACTTCGCGACCTTGACTGGTATAGAAGTCCTTCACAAAGGCGTCTAATGTACCCGTCTCAATCGCACCGCGCAAACCTTCCATTAACATTTGATAGTATCTCAAGTTGTGAATGGTGTTTAAACGCGCACCCAGAATCTCATTACAACGATCTAAATGGTAAAGGTATGCCCGTGAATAGTTTTTACAGGTATAACAATCACACTTAGGATCGAGCGGTGAAGTGTCATCACGATGACGCGCGTTGCGGATCTTGATGACACCTTCACTGGTAAACAGATGGCCGTTGCGGGCGTTACGGGTTGGCATCACACAGTCAAACATGTCGATACCACGACGCACACCTTCAACTAAATCCTCTGGCTTACCGACCCCCATCAGATAGCGCGGCTTGTCAGCAGGAATTTGTGGACAGACATGCTCAAGAATGCGGTGCATGTCTTCCTTAGGCTCACCTACGGCCAAACCACCGACGGCATAACCGTCGAAACCAATTTCGACTAAGCCTTTTAAGCTCTCGTCGCGTAAATCTTCATAAACACTGCCTTGGATAATCCCAAATAATGAATTGGGGTTTTCCAGGCGGTCAAACTCGTCGCGTGAACGCTTAGCCCAACGCAGTGACATCTGCATTGACTTGCGCGCTTCATCTTCGGTTGCTGGATACGGAGTACATTCGTCAAAAATCATTACCACATCACTGCCCAATGCATGTTGAATTTGCATTGACTTTTCAGGATCTAAGAAGATTTTCTCGCCGTTAATTGGCGAGCGGAAATGCACACCTTCTTCAGTAATCTTACGAATGTCACCCAAACTGAACACTTGGAAACCGCCCGAATCGGTCAGAATAGGACGCTGCCAATTCATAAAATCGTGAAGGTCACCATGCTTACGCATGATTTCTTCGCCAGGGCGTAACCACAGGTGGAAAGTGTTACCGAGCAGAATATCGGCGCCAGTAGCACGCACTTCTTCTGGCGTCATCCCTTTTACCGTACCGTAAGTCCCTACAGGCATAAATGCTGGGGTTTCCACTGTACCACGTTCAAAAATCAAGCGACCACGGCGCGCACGGCCGTCGGTAGTGTCAAGTTCAAATTTCATCATTCACCTCGCCAGATAAACAGTCTGACTACATTTTTAATGGCAAGCGCCATTTTGATTAACAATAGAGATAGGGACAGTTCAAAAAGGTTCAACCTTTGGCTGAAAAAAATACCCGCCCAAACTCAATGTGGGCGGCTATTTTAAAACAAAATCTTGGTCTAGTGAGCTTTTTTCGTCACAAACATGGCATCGCCATAGCTAAAGAAGCGATATTTTTGCGTGATTGCGTGTTGATACGCCGCCATAACATGATCAAAACCGGCAAAGGCACTAACCAACATGATGAGCGTCGATTCCGGCAGGTGAAAGTTAGTGATCATGGCATCGACGATTTGGAACTGATACCCAGGGTAGATAAAGATATCGGTATCGCCGCTAAAAGCGGTTAACTCACCTTCACTTGCACGGGCCGCACTCTCCAGTGAACGTACAGACGTCGTGCCCACAGCAACCACACGCTTGCCTGCCGCTTTCGTTTGGGCAATTAAATCCACCACATCCTGCGGCACATTGGCCCACTCGGAATGCATTTTGTGCTCGAGCACATTATCGACGCGCACAGGTTGGAAGGTGCCGGCACCGACATGCAGAGTCACAAAGGCGATATTTACGCCCTTGGCTTTTAATGCCTCAAGCATGACATCATCAAAGTGTAGACCCGCCGTAGGCGCGGCAACCGCACCGGGGTTCTGGTTATACACGGTTTGATAGCGCTCTTTATCGGCATCCTCATCGGGACGGTCGATATAAGGTGGCAATGGCATATGCCCTACTGCTTCGAGCACTTCTAAAATTGTGAGATCGGATAAGAGTTCGAGTTCAAATAAGGCGTCATGGCGAGCAGCCATCTTCATCTCATAACCGCCGTCGAGATGAATAATGCTATCTACTTTCGGGGATTTAGAGCTGCGCACATGGGCGAGGATACGTTTATCATCGAGCATACGCTCAACTAAAATCTCGAGTTTGCCACCACTGGCCTTTTGGCCAAATAAACGTGCTGGGATCACCCGGGTATTGTTAAATACCATTAAATCGCCGGGATTAATCATCTCCAGCAGATCGGTAAACTGTTTATCGGCGAGCGTGCCAGTATTGCCATCTAAGGTTAACAGACGTGACGCCGTACGTTGCGCCATGGGATAACGAGCGATAAGTTCGTCGGGAAGATCGAAAGAAAAGTCTGTTACGCGCATGCAAAGGCCTCTAGATAGCTTAGAACGGCGGCTAGTCTATGGTTAGAGGCCAATAAGATCAAGATTACTTGTTCACGATATCCATATCGGTCACTGCATCCTGCTCATTGAGCGTATTTGAGCTCAATGCGTCATCCACATCATATTTAGCCCGAGTGCGAGCAAAATGATCGATGCTGAAACTATGTTGCTCATAGGGAATATCAACCAGCATTTTTTTACGTTTGGGACGCTCGTCTTTACCAAGCATTTTGATGAACCAGTTCCACATCGTCCATGATCCTTAACAGGTTAGTTGATTAGCGCATTTTCTGTCTTTAGCATCAGCATTTACACTCCTGTTAGAAATGCTGAATCTAGCACTACCTTACAAAAGCACACGATTTTTGCCTATTTGCACTTTCCTCAGCGCGCCTGCCCATGATAACGTGAACCAACGCGATTAACCAAGCACAAAAAATGAACATTCTTACACACTTACATCTGGCTGATATCAGTAAAACCCACCTTGGTGCCAATCTAGCAGGCAATTTTATTACCGCGTCGATAGACAATGCCCCACAAGCACTACGCCAAGGACTGTGGTTAAACCATGAAATCAATCAGCTCTGCGCGACCCATGAGTTGACTCAAGAACTCATCGCATTGTTTCCTAAACAGTTAACAAGTATAGCAGCAGATTTGATGTTCATCAGTTTCGATTATTATTTAGCCTTCTACTGGGAAGAATATCATCATCTGTCACTGCCTGATTTTAGCCAAAAAGCCTATAGTGAACTGGCAGAATTTGCCGCACAAAGCGATGTGTATCACCCTCAGCCATGCCTAGACATTATCGCCGATATGCGCCGTCAAGATTGGTTAAACGGCTACGCCACACCTAAGGGCATTCAACAGGCATTAACCCAAAGGGCCAAAGGTCATCCCCACAGTGCCTTATTTAACGGCGCGGATAAAATTTTAGCCCAAATGCAGATTGAGACAGAAACCGCCTTTCGCACCTTCTACCCCCAGTTGATGGCCTACACCCGTATTTGGAGTCGTAAAACCCCGAGTGACTATTTACCCGAATAATCCCGAGGAGGCCATCTCAGTGATAAGAGCAAGCTCAAGGGAGCAATCACCTCATCCAAAGGGATGGAAACAAAAACTGCAAAGCCCTCGATTTTGGCTAAAGCAGCTTAGGGATTTCACCATTATGGCGCTACTGCTCTATGGGGTAAGCCTCTATTTACAACGGGATATGGTCACAGGCCAAGCGCCAGTATTAAGCGGTATTACCATTGATGGCGGCAAGTTTGCACTTAATACAGCCCAAACTGAGCCAACATTAGTCTATTTCTGGGGAACCTGGTGTCCAGTATGCCGCGTAACATCGCCGATGGTTGAGACCATCAGCCATAATCATCGGGTGATTTCAGTCGCCGTCGCTTCAGGTAGTGATAGCGAGATTCAAACCTTTATGGATGAACATCAATATCACTTTCCGGTACTTAATGATGATAGTGGAACGCAAAGTGCTCTCTGGGGCGCGATGGCATTTCCGGCCATTTATGTTATCGATACGCAAGGAAATATTCGTTACGTTACCTCAGGAGTAACGTCTACCTGGGGGATGAAGTTTAGATTATGGTTAGCGCAGTTTTAATGCCCCATGACATTGTTGAGAATATACTGCTTAGTAACTGATATTTTGCTAGTATGGCCACGCAAAAGATGAGGATACGATGCAGATATTTGATTACCAGCCCCCTTCAGTCCCTTGGTTAGATCTTCGCTATCAAGATAGAGATGTGATCGTTATTAATAAACCTTCGGGCTTATTGTCTAATCCCGGCAGAGCCGCACATACCTTCGATTGTGCCCTCACTCGGCTGCAACGTCTTTATCCTGAAACGATTCTGGTGCACAGACTCGACTGCGCCACCTCAGGAATTATGGTTTTTGCGCGCAATAAAAAAGCCGAATCCCACTTAAAAACCCAGTTTCAAGATCGACAAAGTGAGAAAGTGTATATTGCTGAGGTCATGGGACTGGTCGAGCTGGATGCAGGTATAATTGATTTAGCTATCGCCCCCGACCCCGAGCATCCACCCTATCAAAAGACCCAAGCGGCGGGGACGGCTGGCGCGAAAAGTGCTCTTACCCATTACCGAGTGCTCGAAAGACGCGAAAACAGCACCTTAGTGGAATTAACCCCAGAAACGGGCCGAACCCACCAGCTTAGGGTACATATGCTTGCCCTTGGGCATCCCATTTTAGGGGATGAATTTTATGGTAATGCTGAGGTGATCAAGGCCAGACCGAGGCTGTGTCTCCATGCCCAAAGCTTGAGCTTTACCCATCCGTATTCGGGTAAAAGGATGCATTTTTTCAGTCAGCATCCTTTCAATGAATAATCGGCAAAAATACAAGAGGTCGCGTTAAGCGACCTCTGTTTTAACCAAACCTGACCATCCCGCTACACAGGGATAAGCTTGAGAGGGAATATTATTCGCCCAACTCAGTTGCCATTAAAAAATCACAACCGTTTTAAGCAACACGCTGATTAAAATCAATATCCGCAACTAATTTATCTACTTGAAAATAACTGCCCTGTTCGTTGCAAAATTGCAGTTGCATATTAGGCGTTACCATAAAATACTCACCGAAGAAATTACCGCCCACATCTTCTACTTTTTTGCCCTGTGGCGTATCAGTTAAATTGACTTCATCTAAGCTATGGCAGCCATCACTGAACCAAGTTTCTAAATAATATTTATCCGCTTCTTTATAGAGGGTAATTTTGTCACCTAGCAGTGGACGCTCATCTAACCAACGACCAATAATTTCACGATTTTGCATATCTGTCTCCCGCCAATGTAGGCGACGGCGTTTTTCAATCCCAGACATCCTGATATCCTTATGCAATACCCACTCACCTAAAGTGAACGTCAGTTGTGGTAGTACATTAAGCATAGAACCCATTTACCGCTTTACTCCCCCGAGTCGCAAATTACGTCAAACTCATCAAAAAATGTAATTTTTTGGTTAAATTTAATTTGCTAAACATTTAAAAACTAAAAGATAATTTAGCTTGATTAATTAATGGGCAGTGTAGCTTAATTAGAAAATAAAAACGCGATCTTTATCACTATTTACCTATCGCTAAAGTAAAGATAAATAACCTGTTGCAATACGGTTTATTTAATTACGTATGAATGAGCTTGTTACATCTTTTAATGTCCACTTACAGTGAGATTCTGATATAACAAGATGGATTAAAATCGCCCTACAAATAAACAACAATAAAGCAGGAAGCCTATGCACAATATTCATCGCCGCCATTTTCTGAAAGCCGCTGGCGCGGTCACTGCCGGCCTTGTTACGGCCAATATTGCCCTCGATGCTACCGCCAGTAACGTTGCCCCGAAACCCAGTCGCGGGAAATCAGTTATTGGACTCATTGCCCCTAAAATGGAGGTGGTTAGAGTTGGTTTTATCGGTGTGGGAGAGCGTGGATTTAGCCATGTCGAACAGTTTTGTCACTTAGACGGCGTGGAGCTAAAAGCCATTTGCGATACGCACCAAGCGGTTATTGATAGAGCGGTTGAGCATATCGTTAAACAAAAACGGCCAAAACCTGCGATCTATACCGGCAATGATCTGAGCTATCGCGAGCTATTAAACCGTGATGACATCGATATTGTGATTATTTCCACTCCGTGGGAATGGCATGCTCCAATGGCTATCGACACTATGGAAAGTGGTAAACACGCCTTTGTTGAAGTACCACTCGCCCTCACAGTCGAAGAGTGCTGGCAAATCATCGATACCGCCGAGCGTACCCAGAAAAACTGCATGATGATGGAAAACGTCAATTACGGCCGTGAAGAACTGATGGTGCTTAACATGGTACGCCAAGGCTTATTTGGCGAATTACTCCACGGCGAAGCCGCTTATATCCATGAACTGCGCTGGCAAATGAAAGAAATTGATCATAAAACCGGCTCATGGCGTACTTATTGGCATACTAAACGCAATGGTAATTTATATCCCACTCACGGTTTAGGGCCTATTTCCCAGTATATGAATATCAACCGTGGTGACAGATTCGATTACCTGACTTCCATGAGTTCGCCAGCTTTAGGTCGTGCTTTATATGCTAAGCGAGAATTTCCGGCCGATCATGAACGTAATCAGCTCAAATACATTAATGGCGATATGAGCACTAGCCTGATTAAAACCGTGAAAGGCAGAACCATTATGGTTCAACACGATACCACCACCCCAAGACCCTACAGTCGCCATAATCTAATCCAAGGCACTAACGGTGTGTTTGCTGGCTTCCCTAATCGTATCGCAATCGAAAATGGGGGGTTTGGTCAGAGTTACCACGAATGGGATATGGACATGCAAAAGTGGTATGACAAATACGATCACCCACTGTGGCAACGTATTGGTAAAGAAGCCGAAATCAACGGCGGTCACGGTGGCATGGATTTTGTGATGCTTTGGCGAATGATCTATTGCCTACGTAACGGCGAGGCACTCGATCAGGATGTCTATGATGGTGCGGCTTGGTCTGTGGTCAATATTTTAAGTGAACAATCACTCAATAATCGCAGTAACTCAGTAAACTTTCCCGACTTTACCCGCGGTGCATGGGAACATGCTAAGCCCCTAGGGATTGTGGGAGCCTAAATCGCGCTGAGTTGAGCGTGTAACAGTAGATTAAGGGGACAAGCATTAGCTTATCCCCTTATGACTCAATAACAGCCTATTGATTTAATTTTTAATGCAAAATCACCACTTTGCTGCGCACCAATCACTAGCCCAATACTTGTGAGACGGCTCAAATCAATCTCAGCACGCTCAATCGGCTTGCCACGGCACTGGGGATGAAACGCCGTAAAGGGGATTTCAATACGTTGCCAGTGAATAATACTGCCACCATTAACGCCAAAAGACTGATGCTTAGCATCAGGCATCGGTGCTTGATAAACCGTACTCTGCGGCGTGTCGGCATCTTTGAGATTCACTTTGTAGTGCTTGCTTCTATCACGGTCGAGTTCGAGATAAATCCCAGTGAATTCACTCACATTTTTGGGTTCAAACTCACAGCGCACCGAGGCAAACCCGCCACCATTGGCGAGTGACACATGGCCGCTAAACATCCCATAGCCTAACGGAGAGATGGTGAGCTTACTGCGTGACAAACCGCCCATCACAGTATCATTAACGCCATACCAAGACTTTGCCGCATTTAACTCTTTAAAATCGAAAAGGATCATAACTACTCCCATAAAAAAAGCAGCCACCGAAGTGACTGCTCCTATGATACTTTCTTCTACACTAACAACAGCACACTTTATCCAAGTTTAGCTTTGTTTTCAGCGGCTTCACAAGCAGCAGCGGTAAAAATCACGTCCGTAGAGCTATTCAGTGCCGTTTCGGCTGCATCTTGGATCACGCCGATAATAAAACCAACAGCAACCACTTGCATCGCCACATCGTTAGAAATGCCAAACAAGCTACAAGCAAGCGGAATAAGCAATAACGAACCACCCGCCACACCAGATGCACCACAGGCAGAAATCGCAGCTACCACGCTAAGCAGCAAGGCAGTCAGCAGATCAACTTGAATCCCCAAAGTATGTGCCGCTGCTAAAGTCAGTACGGTAATCGTAATCGCAGCGCCGCCCATATTGATGGTTGCCCCTAACGGGATAGAGACTGAATAAGTATCTTCGTGCAGATTTAACTTTTCACACAATGCCATATTCACTGGAATATTGGCCGCACTTGAGCGGGTGAAAAATGCCGTCACACCACTCTCACGCAGACAGCGGATCACAAGTGGATAGGGATTACGTTTGATTTTAACGTAAACAATCAGCGGGTTAATAATTAAGGCGATAATAGCCATCGCACCGAGCAATACGGCTAATAACTGAGCGTAGCCCGCAATTGCCGCAAAACCGGTTTCAGCAAATGTGGCAGCAACTAGACCGAAAATACCAATAGGCGCTAACCGAATGATAAAATGCACCATTTGCGAAATACCATGGCTCACATCCGCAAACACTTGTTTGGTTGAATCACTCGAATGATGTAAGGCTAAGCCAAGACCCACACCCCAAGCCAAAATACCAATATAGTTCCCCGTCATCAGGGCATTCACGGGGTTATCAACCAGTTTAAACAACAGGGTGTTAATCACCTCACCAATTCCCTGTGGCGGACTGGTGCCTTCAACACCCGCAACTAACACCAGATTAGTCGGGAACATCATACTTAAAATCACAGCGGTTAATGCAGCAGCAAAGGTACCCAATAAGTACAACACCACGATTGGGCGCATATTCGTTTGAGTATTTTTCTTTTGATTCGCAATGGAGGATGCCACGAGAATAAAGACTAGAATAGGCGCTATCGCTTTTAATGCACCAACAAATAAACTACCTAAAAAAGCGACTTGTTTGGCCCATTCATGTGAAAAACTGGCTAAAGCGACACCAGCGATAATCCCGACGAGAATTTGCAGCACCAAACTGCTATTAGCCAACTTGGCTAAAAAAGATGATTCTTGTTTCATTACTTAACCTATCGTTATTATATTTCGGCTGAGTTTCCCCATCCCACACCTTCAAAATTGAGGCCAATAAGGTTTTATAGGATGTGATGGAACTTGTCTAGCTTTGCAGGGAAATAAGCGAATTAAATTACCCAGTCCCTGCAAAACCCTTACAAAAATCCAACACGCTCTAATTTGACCGCTTAGCCGCTAAATCAGCCCCCCGTAGCATGGCTTCCACAAGCTCATGGGCATCAAACTTAGTCAGCGCCTCATTTGCCCCTACTTGATGGGCTTGGCTGACGCTGATTTCGCTGGACAACGAGGTATGGAGAATAATATAAGCATTAGCCAACAGTGGATTATCTCGGACTTCAAATGCCAGTTCATAGCCATCGAGCCCCGGCATTTCGATGTCACTAACTAAAATATCAATCGGGTGACGCTCAGCAGCCGCCTGCTCCATAATAGAGAGCGCTTCTCTTCCATCAGGGGTCACGAAATAGGGAATATTAATACTATCGAGCGCATCGGAAAGTTGCTTGCGGGCCACCTTAGAATCATCGACCAACAGAATCCGCATGGGTTTTAACTTCTCCCGCTGCACATCCGTTAGGATTGCTCGATTGGCCTCAGGTGCATCGGGGAACACCTTAGACAGTAACAGCTCCACGTCAAGTAACTGCACTAACTGGTTATCGTAGCGCGTCACCCCAGTTAAAAAGGCATTTCTCCCTAAATTTGCCGATGGCGCTTCAATGTCACGCCAATTGCACTCAATAATCTTATCAATGGCGCGCACTAAAAAGCCGATAATCATGCGCTGGCAATCAGTAATGATGATATAGCAATGTTTACGTTCGTCATCACTGATTGGCCGATAACCAATGGCAGCCGCCATATCCACGACCGGGATGGTATGACCACGAATGGTCGCGGCACCCATGATTGTCGGATGAGATTGAGGAATTTTACTCAGCGGCGTGTAAGGCACTAATTCACGAATTTTGAGCGTGCCTAAGGCAAATACCTGATGTTGAGATAACCGAAAAAGGAGTAGCCCTTGTGACTGATTTGCCTTACTTTTCATGATAAAACTAAGCGCTCACTCAAATTAAACTGCCAGTATATTAACCTTAACATGCCTTAAAAGTGATGACTAAGGTCAAATGTGATCAAATCAGCCAATTACTTTATCTTTGGAACAATCTTCCCTTCTCAAGGACTAATCCTGCAAAGCATAGAGCACATCGAAGGCAAACTGATCCCACCCCTCAGCGCTAAAAGCAATGTCGCGAATGCTGCGCACTTGGCTAACGGCATGCAACGGCGCAGCACCATTAACCATGAGGTAATAAGCCATAATGAGCCCGGTACGATCTTTTCCCGAACGGCAATGGATTAACACGGGTAAATCATCGGCTTCACATTGTTGAATAAAGGCTAGCGCTCTAGGTAATTGGGCGACACAAATGGCGATATCCCCTTCCTGTGGCGGCACGTTTCTGGAAAACGGGATACATTCATAACGCAAACCATGGTGCTGAAAACTACCGGGCTCGCAGCCTTCTCCGCCATTAACGGATAACACGGCGCGGATCCCCGATGCTTTAAGCTCTGCTAAATCCCAAGGGTCCTTATTAGGGCCACTGCGGCCCGCGATTTTACCTTCAACTAACCAAAATAAATGCTGCATACTGCCTCTACCAAACCAATTCGAAACAACCTGAAGATATGCTAAGCATAACTCACACCTGAGGAATTAAGACTTTTTACCCCAAAACTCAACATTCGCCACGGGTAACTGTTTACGCTTTTTCTTGCCAGAGCCTTCGGGCTTGGCCTGAGGTTTTTCCTGCGCTAACACATCCAGCGGTATTTCAGCATTGGCTTCAAATCCGGGGATTTGTTCACGCACTAGTTTGATTTTGTTTTTCTTTTCAATCACACCAAAGTGGTGATATTCCTCATGGGAAATTAAAGTCACCGCGAGGCCCGCCTCGCCCGCACGACCGCTACGACCAATACGGTGCATATAATCGGCTGGACTTCTTGGTAAATCAAAGTTAATCACGACGGGGAGTTTATCAATATCAATACCACGGGCTGCGATATCAGTCGCAATTAGCACACTAATGTCACCATTTTTAAACCCATCAAGGACGCGAGTCCGCGCACCTTGAGCTTTATCGCCATGGAAGACTTCGGCGCTAATTCCCCGTTTTGACAACTTTTGCGCGAGGTGGTTACAGGTATTTTTAGCACTGACAAAAATTAACGCCTGTGACCATTGATGCTGTTTAATCAAATGGGCCAATAACGCTGTTTTTTGCTCGCGGTTAACGGTTATCACACGCTGCACAATGGTGCTTTCTTGCTCACTTTGCAGATGAAACTCAAGCGGTTGATGGAGTAATTGGGTCGTTAGCGCGCGCACTTCTTCGGGGAATGTCGCCGAAAACAGTAAGGTTTGTTTTTTGGCAGGGAGCGCCTCAAGCACTTGATTTAATTCATCAGTAAACCCAAGGCTTAACATGCGGTCCGCTTCATCCAGCACTAAGGCCGAGACGCGATTTAACTTAAGCGCATTGCTGGCTAATAAATCCAGTAAACGCCCAGGAGTTGCGACCAACACATCGGCGCCAGCGCGTAAGCTTTGCATTTGCAGATTGACAGACACACCACCAAAGGCCGCGACTATCTTAAGTTGGCCATTGAAGTGGGATGCATAGGATAAAAAGCTGTCGGCGACTTGTTGCGCCAATTCGCGGGTAGGTACGAGCACCAAACACCGCACTTGGCCTGCTGACTTATCAGCACTTTTTGCTTCACTCAATCGCTGCAATAACGGCACTGCAAAAGCAGCGGTTTTTCCAGAACCTGTATTCGCCCCTGCTAACACGTCCTGTCCACTGAGTACGGCAGGAATGGTAGCCGCTTGTATCGGAGTGGGAAAAACATAACCCAGCTCAGAGAGTCGATTACATAAGGGGGCAATAATGCCAAGTTCGGCAAAGCTGGCAACGGCGGAAGAAGCTTGGGTCATAAAAAATTACATGGCTCATCAATAACAAATATGACCGCTATTCTAACGTAAAATGCGCGCCCTTGCTTGTCGATTCCAGCATTAACAGTTGCTGTTTCATCGTAAGTCCATAGGCATAACCCGTTAATTGACCATTTTTACCAATGATACGGTGACAGGGCACAATAATCGCGATGGGGTTGGCACCATTAGCCGCGCCAACTGCCCGAACGGCTTTGGGTTTTGCGATACGCTGGGCGATCTCGCCATAACTGCAACTCTGGCCATAACCGACCTGCACCAAGGCCTGCCACACCTGCTGCTGAAATTCGGTTCCTTTGGGCGCTAAGCTTAAGTGGAACTGGGTTAGCTTACCGCGAAAATAATCCAGAAGCTGCGCCTTTGCCTGATCAATATGACTTTTAGCCCGCACCAGTTCGTCATCACTTGCGACCTTTAGGGGGATCTCGGTACGACTCGACCCGACGACCGTTAAATGGCTCAATCCGTAGGCATTGGCATTAAGTTGTAGTACTCCCACAGGGGTACTTAAAATATCGACAGCGCAGGGCTGATAATCTTTGGCCGTTGGGGCGCTAATCAGTTGCGATAAATTCGGGCTCATAGTGGTTCTCGTCAACGGCTTTAGTACAGTGTTTTCGTACTGTGTTTCAAATAGTGGCTCTCATATAGAGCCTCGGTACTGAATCAATAAACATGGCCTGAAATGTCCTATGCATTGGACCACAGCAGGAAGGTCAAATAACTCCCCCAAGGGGCGATATCTGCACTTATCCGCTCAACAATCGCTGAATAATCCAGTTGTTTTTGCGCTTCAGTATCTAACCCTGTCTGCTCACCCATCGTCGCCAGTAATTGCTTTTTCACAATTAAATCCGTGTGCAGGAAGATATTTGGATCGCCAAGCCCACGTAATTTGGCATAGGCAATGGTCCAGGGGCCAATGCCTTTTACCCTAATCCACTCATCGGCTGTGGCTTCTGGGTGTTCACAGATAAACGCAGCAAGCGCATTGAGCGCCAGTTTGCGCGCGCCAGGCATTTTAAGCTCATCGAGGCATGCATGACGGATCAGCTGCGGTGTAGGGAACAAGCGATACTCTTGCCCGTTTAAGCTAAAACGTTCGCCATAGGCTTCGACCAATAAATTGAGTAACTTAGTGGCCTGCACTACGCTCACCTGCTGACCTAAAACGGCTCGGCAACCCGCCTCAAATAAAGATCCTGCTCCCGGGATCCTAAGACCTGATTTAGGGATTAACTTAAGATCGGTCAAACGCTGTAGGTTGTGCTCAATCAGCTGCATATCTGCATCGAGATCTAAAATGCGCCGCACTTGGGTGATGAGTTTTTGTAGGCCGGCCAAGGGCGAGTCGGGTGTTAATGTCAGTGTGATTTTAAAGCGATGCAAATGTGCCTCATGGGCGATACGCACCACTGCGCAGATATCCTCAAGTTGCAAGGTGCGACCATACTCAAGTGTATCTTGGGACATCATGTCGTTGGAGTCATGATTTGCCCCCTCACTAAACCACTCCATTCCCGCCACGGCGCGCAGGCGATAAAAGGCTAACTGCGCCGGCCAATCGAGCGACGGTCGGTAATACTGATATAGACTCAAACTGTGCGCTGGCATCTCCTGCGGACTAGCCTTATTAGTTCTCTCCTCTTCCTCTAACTTGGCAGTCGACTTCAGACTGGATTTTCTTAACTGTGTGGGCGTTAATTGCAGAGTCTGTTGAAATGCCTCGTTGAAACGGCGAATACTGTTAAAGCCTGCGGCAAGCGCAACCTGAGTGATGGGCAGCTGCGTCTGATGCAACAACTGTTTTGCGAACATTAACTGACGATAGAGTGCAAATTGCTTAGGCGAAGTGCCAAATCCAGAGGTAAATAACTTATTTAGATAACGGCTGCTGATCCCCAGTTTGTCCGCCAAGGCCTCGACCGTTAATCCATGCTCACCCGATAAGGCGCCAGCTTCAATCAAACCTATAGCTCTGTCTAGGGTTGTGCCTGTCCCTTTCCACGGATTAGAGCCTGGTGCACTGTCTGGGCGGCAACGTAGGCAAGGCCTCAGCCCCGCCTGTGCGGCTTTAATGGCCGAGTCGAAATAACGTACGTTTTCTTCTTTAGGTGCAACGGCAGGGCACACCGTTCGGCAGTAAATGCCCGTACTTAACACGCCCACAAAGAACTTACCGTCAAAACGTGGATCACGGCTGATGCGAGCCTCGCGGCAAATCGTCGCGGATAAGTAGCACTCTTGCAAATCGTTTACTACCGGCACGACTAGTGGTTTAGTGGTTGGTTTTGGACTCACTGCTATCAGCTTCATTTGGCTATCCGACAATCTTATTCACAATTTTGTACTTGTCGGTTACTGTACGTCACCCTATGCTAGCACACTCGCGGAAAACGGAACTGGATCATCGCGTGCTTTTAAAGTGCAAGATCCTATATGCTAGACACCTCGACGTTTTTCCCCATTTACTTTTCTCAATAAAATAGAGTCAATTCATGTTTAAACGATTTGAATCTTGGGTGGAAGCCCTACCGGATGGCGAACCAACCAAGCCTCCCACGGGGGTGTATGCGTTTTGCCGTCACTACACTAAGGGTTATGAATTACCGCTGATATTAATGTCAGTGCTGACGGCCTTCATCGCTATGCTCGAAGTTTCACTCTTTGGCTTTATGGGACAATTAGTCGATTGGTTAGTGAAAAAAAGCCCAGAGACGCTCTATCAGGATGAAGGTTCAACGCTGATATTAATGGGTGTAATGGTCCTAGTGGTGATGCCATTGTTAGTGCTATTTCATGCACTGATCATGCATCAAACCTTGCTGGGCAATTATCCCATGTCGATCCGCTGGCTTGCGCACCGCTATCTGCTCAAGCAAAGCGTCTCCTTCTATCAGAATGACTTTGCTGGCCGTATTGCCACTAAGGTGATGCAAACCTCCCTTGCGGTGCGTGAAACCGTAATGAAGTTGCTCGATGTACTGGTATACATTTTAGTGTACTTCACCTCCATGCTGGTGATGGTGGCCAGTGCCGATGTGCGCCTAGTGGTCCCGATGCTGATTTGGCTAGCGCTCTATATTGGTCTGCAATGGTACTTTGTGCCGCGGCTTAAAACGGTCTCAACCGAACAGGCCGATGCCCGCTCGACAATGACGGGCCGAATTGTCGACAGTTACACCAATATCACCACGGTAAAACTGTTTGCCCATACGGATAAAGAAGCCGATTACGCTAAAGCGAGTATGCGCAGTTTCCTCGATACCGTTTATCGCCAAATGCGCCTTGTCACGGGGATCAGCGTCAGCGTACAAATCATTAACTACTTACTCGCGTTCAGCATTGCCGCCGTATCAATCACGCTCTGGAGTGACAATGCTATCTCGGTGGGTGCAATTGCAATTGCAGTGAGTTTAGCGCTGCGCCTCAATGGGATGTCGCAGTGGATCATGTGGGAAATCAGTTCATTATTTGAAAATATTGGTACAGTCACCGATGGGATGAACACCCTTTCCAAGACGACACTCATTCAAGACTCGCCAGATGCAAACACCTTAGTAGTGGAACAAGGTCGGATCGATTTTAATCAGGTGAGCTTTCATTATGGTGAAAATACTGGCGTAATCGACAAACTCAACCTCACGATCAAAGCGGGCGAAAAAGTCGGTCTAGTTGGCCGCTCGGGCGCGGGTAAGTCTACCTTAGTCAATCTGTTAATGCGCTTTTACGATGTTGAGAAAGGCCAAATTTGTATCGATGGACAAGACATTAAGTCCGTCAAACAGGATTCGCTACGTTCACAGATTGGTATGGTCACCCAAGACACATCCCTACTGCACCGCACGATTCGTGAAAATATTCTGTACGGCAATCCAGGGGCGAGCGAAATCCAACTCGAACATGCGATTAAACAAGCTCAGGCCCATGATTTTATTAATGAACTAACCGACCCTAATGGCAATCATGGTTTAGATGCACAAGTCGGTGAACGCGGCGTGAAACTCTCTGGCGGACAAAGACAACGTATCGCGATTGCTAGGGTGCTATTAAAAAATGCCCCTATTTTACTGCTCGATGAGGCCACTTCTGCCTTGGACTCTGAAGTTGAAGCTGCGATTCAAGAAAGCTTGTACGAATTGATGCAGGGCAAAACCGTAATTGCAATCGCCCATCGATTATCGACTATTGCCGCAATGGATAGATTAATCGTGCTCGATCAAGGTCGGATTGTTGAACAAGGAACCCATCAAGAGCTGATTGCTGCTGGCGGTATCTATGCCCAGTTATGGGCTCACCAAACTGGCGGATTTTTAGGGGTTGAATAGTGTCGAGTTGTAACTTAATGAACTGATTTTAAAGGCGACATTAAGTCGCCTTTTTATTTTGTTCTGCCCCGTCCTAAATAGCGTTGACACCTTAAACCAATTGTATTGAATATCTGTTCATTCAGCGGGAATTCAACGCGCTTTAGACAAGGCGAAGGCTTGAAGGCATAGTGGTGCTCTGTCGAAAGCCTTAAACGCAGTATAAAGCGCGTTGCCATAAAGTGAACATCAGCCGCCCTTTGGGAGCCACCCAGGCATCCCACTCCGATGTTGTATTGACTTAAAAGGGAATGACCATTTCTGCGTCAATGCGCCTTGGATTGAAATGCCTGTGAGGCTCTGAACTGATTAAATATTTAATGTGATTGGTTTACATACTAACAGCGAGACATCGTTCCAAGACTTTATCCCAATATGCAGCAAGCAAGTCTAAACCCAATAGAAACAGAGGAAACCAATAAACGTTGTGGCTTGTGGCTTGTGGCTTGTGGCTTGTGGCTTGTGGCTTGTGGCTTGTGGCTTGTGGCTTGTGGCTTGTGGCTTGTGGCACGATAAAATAATAGATACAAAAAAACCATCTTTCGATGGTTTATTGTCTTCAACTAACGTTAGCGATTAACCTTAGTTAAGGTGGTATCCCCTAGGGGATTCGAACCCCTGTTACCGCCGTGAAAGGGCGGTGTCCTAGGCCTCTAGACGAAGGGGACACAAGGACTTATGTTTTTCCTCATAACTGAGGTCTTGCGATTTATCTCAAACAACTCGTTAGTCATTTGTGATGCACTCTATCTTATTAGGGATAGAGTGGTATCCCCTAGGGGATTCGAACCCCTGTTACCGCCGTGAAAGGGCGGTGTCCTAGGCCTCTAGACGAAGGGGACACAAGGACATATTAATTTGACAACTATTATGACTAACAGTGCTCTCGCTTAATATGGCGAAATTGGTGGAGCTAGACGGGATCGAACCGTCGACCTCTTGCATGCCATGCAAGCGCTCTCCCAGCTGAGCTATAGCCCCAAACTCTTTCGACAAAACTGAAACTCAGTATATCGCAGAAATTTAGATTTGTTCTTACCAGACAACTCGTTAGCTATTTGGTAGGAGCACTATGCCGTAAAACATAGTGGTATCCCCTAGGGGATTCGAACCCCTGTTACCGCCGTGAAAGGGCGGTGTCCTAGGCCTCTAGACGAAGGGGACACAAGGACATATTAATTTGAATTTCGTTAAAAACTCTCGCTTAATATCGGCGGTAAGTTTGGTGGAGCTAGACGGGATCGAACCGTCGACCTCTTGCATGCCATGCAAGCGCTCTCCCAGCTGAGCTATAGCCCCAAACTTATTAAACCACATTTAAGTGCACTACAAGCATTTGCTCGTCTGTGCCTCAACTGCGAGGCGCATTCTATGCAGCGCACCTAAATGTGTCAACTCGTTTTTTAGGAATTTATTCTATCTGCTACAAATTCAATCGCTTTGGATATTCTTTGCTCAGAGCGTGCCTTTCCTATTAAGAATAAGGTGATATCTAAGCCTGGAGACTGCCCTGCTCCGGTCACAGCGACACGTAATGGCATCCCCACTTTACCCATACCTACTTCTAATTCCGCAGCGGTGGCTTCAATCGCTTGGTGGATACCTTCAACGGTCCATTCCGTTAATGCCGCTAGCTTTTGTTGCACTAATTGTAATGGCTCAAGCGCCACACCACGTAAATGCTTTTTCGCCTGCTCGGCATCGAACTCTGCAAAATCCTCATAGAAGTAACGGCTAGATGCAGCTAACTCTTTTAACGTTTTGGCACGTTCAGCTAATGCTGTCACTACAGCTGATAAAGCTGGACCATTTGAGGTATCAATCTTTTGATCGTCCATATGCCACTGTAAGTGGGAAGCCACATATTCAGGATCAAGCGTCTTAATATAGTGTTGGTTTAACCAAACCAGTTTTTCGGTATTAAAGGCTGAAGGGGCTTTGTTAATATCATCTAACTTAAAGTACTGCTTCATTTCCTCTAAAGAGAATACTTCTTGGTCGCCATGTGACCAACCTAAACGTACTAAATAGTTAAGCAGTGCTTCAGGCAGATAACCATCATCACGGTATTGCATCACGCTTACCGCACCATGGCGCTTAGACAGCTTGGCACCATCATCCCCTAAGATCATCGATACGTGGGCGTATTCAGGAATAGGTGCACCCAATGCTTTAAGGATGTTGATTTGGCGTGGCGTGTTGTTGATATGGTCTTCACCACGCACTACACAGGTAATCCCCATATCCCAATCGTCTACCACTACACAGAAGTTATAGGTAGGTACACCATCGGTACGAGCAATGATCAGATCATCTAACGCGTCGTTTGAGAATTCGATACGGCCACGAACATGGTCATCAAATACGACTGAACCACCGATAGGGTTTTTAAAACGTACAACAAAAGGCTCATCAGTATCACGCGCCGGCAAGTCACGGCAGCAACCATCGTATTTTTGTGCTTCGCCATTTGCCGCTTGTGCTTCTCTTAACGCATCGATACGTTCACGCGAGCAATAACATTTATAGGCTGTGCCCTGCTCTAACATTTGCGCGATGATTTCGTTATAACGATCAAAACGCTTAGTTTGATAGTACGGGCCCTCATCCCACGTCAGACCTAACCAGTTCATGCCCTCTAAAATGGCATCACAAGCGGCCTGAGTAGAACGCTCAATATCCGTATCTTCGATACGTAAAACAAACTCACCGTTATTGGCACGGGCTTGTAACCAAGAATAAAGTGCAGTACGGGCACCGCCCACGTGCAAAAAGCCTGTTGGGCTAGGGGCAAAACGCGTCTTAGTTGTCATAGTGGGACACTAACCTATATAAAGTCGTCTAGATAAAGACAATCACGATAAAAAGTGGGCTTATTCTAGCAGCCTAAGTCTGCGCTGCAAATGGAACATAACCGCTGATAATACAGATAACACAAAAGTCGATGTATTAATTCGATATAGATATCGCTAGCTGACCAATCATAATAGAAACTAAACGCGCTCACTCACCTCGACTCAGGATCATAAATGTATACCAACGCTGTTGAACTCATGCCCTATAACCGACCTAAAAATCCATCGTCTCGTCGATATAGAAAACCTGATAAAGTTTAGTGGTTATTTGTGCGGTAATATTCACTATGGGCTGATATACAAAGCTTGCTTAAATCACTCAATCTTAAATTGCCCAATAAAGTAACACTTTAAATGAGCCCGTGATTAACATTAAGTCAATGCGAACAAAAATAGCGCGACCAATGCTTTTTTCATTAAAAAGCGTTGACACCCGATCGAACCTCCCTATAATACGGCTCCACACAGCAGAGGTCGCTTAGCTCAGCTGGGAGAGCACCTCCCTTACAAGGAGGGGGTCACTGGTTCGATCCCAGTAGCGACCACCATGTGTTAAATGCAAATTTAATCATGGTTTACATGTTGTTATATACCCGGGTCGCTTAGCTCAGCCGGGAGAGCACCTCCCTTACAAGGAGGGGGTCACTGGTTCGATCCCAGTAGCGACCACCATATAACCTCACTGTGTAGTCATTCCCAGGTCGCTTAGCTCAGCTGGGAGAGCACCTCCCTTACAAGGAGGGGGTCACTGGTTCGATCCCAGTAGCGACCACCATATTTGTGAATGACATAAAAATTTGTATTGAAAGAATTCCGGTCGCTTAGCTCAGCCGGGAGAGCACCTCCCTTACAAGGAGGGGGTCACTGGTTCGATCCCAGTAGCGACCACCATATTCTTCATTACTGATTTACCCCGGGTCGCTTAGCTCAGCCGGGAGAGCACCTCCCTTACAAGGAGGGGGTCACTGGTTCGATCCCAGTAGCGACCACCATATTCTGCACTACTGATTTACCCCGGGTCGCTTAGCTCAGCCGGGAGAGCACCTCCCTTACAAGGAGGGGGTCACTGGTTCGATCCCAGTAGCGACCACCATATTTACCTCAAAAACTTTACCGCCTTAGTATCTCAACTATGCTTGTTCTAAATCAGCATGACGTTAATTGAGTCCATTACCTAGCATTTACCCTGATTTTGGCTAAAACGCGCTGATCCATTGTCTTGAGCTATTTGGAGATCAGCACTATGGCTAGCGTCAGTCAATCCGCATCCCTCACCAATATCGCCGCTTATCTTAAACATACTCATGCCTGTGACGAGCAAACTGCCTTAAGAGAAGCCCGTGAGGTCATGCAAAACCTTGTGAGTATGCGCCAAAAAGGGTTTATTACTGGCTGGTATTTCGATGAACGTGGACACTTGGAGTTACTCCCAAGTGATGAGATCTTAAAAAGAATAGGCGAAGATCACGGCTGACCGTCACTGTGCTTTATTTTATCCATGTCACCTCCCCCTACTCCACAGTCATTTTTCAAACCGTTTTTGATCTAAAAGCAACTTATTTTGCTCAGTTAACCATCAAGCTAAAAACCTCAGCTCATATCTCACAAAATGCAGTTTGGGTGGATTTCCACCCATAGGCAAAATCAACGTGAGCGAGATCTCACCCACAAAACTAAAAGTGTGACAAACGTCAAATGAACTACACTTTATTAACCAAACACTTACAGAATCCATCGTAAGTTGGCGTGGTATTTGCCTTTATTAAGACAGACCTCAGGGAAATCAAGGCTGTATTCCTACTCACACTTGGTAACAAACTAACCAAGGCTGAGGACAAATCCTAACAACAGAAAAAGGAACTCAAAATGACATTGAATCAACAAACTGGATTGACCCGTCCACTCAAAACCTTAGTCAAAATGCTCGCCGTTGCCTCCGTATTCGCAACCAGCTTTAACGTATTTGCAGAACCGATTGAAATTAAGTTTTCGCACGTTGTGGCAGAAAATACGCCCAAAGGCCAAATGGCACTGAAGTTTAAAGAACTCGTTGAGCAACGTTTACCGGGTGAATACAAGGTCAGTGTATTTCCTAACTCACAGTTATTTGGGGATAACAACGAGTTAGCAGCACTATTGCTAAACGATGTGCAATTTGTAGCACCTTCACTCTCAAAATTTGAACGTTACACCAAACGCTTACAAGTTTTCGACTTGCCTTTCCTGTTCAATGACATGGATGCAGTAAACCGTTTCCAACAGGGTGAAGCTGGTCAAGCACTACTCAACTCAATGAGCCGCAAAGGGATTGTGGGTTTAGGCTATTTACACAATGGTATGAAGCAGTTTTCTGCTAACGCACCACTCAAGCAACCTTCCGATGCTAAAGGCTTAAAATTCCGTGTAATGGCATCTGACGTATTAGCCGCACAGTTTGATGCAGTTGGCGCTATCCCCGTGAAAAAACCATTCTCTGAAGTGTTCACCCTGCTACAAACCCGCGCAATCGACGGTCAAGAAAACACTTGGTCTAACACTTACTCACAAAAATTCTATGAAGTTCAAAGCCATATTACAGAAAGTAACCATGGCGTATTGGATTACATGGTCGTGACCTCTGATGCCTTCTGGAAAAGCTTACCTGCGGATAAACGTAAAGTGATCAAAGAAGCATTAGACGAATCTATCGCTTTAGGTAACAAGATCGCTGCAGAAAAAGATAACGAAGACAAGCAATTAATCCTTGATTCAAAACGTTCTCAATTGGTGACCTTAACCCCAGCAGAACGTCAACAATGGGTTGATGTGATGAAACCAGTATGGGCTAAGTTTGAAGACCAAGTCGGTAAAGATGTGATTGAAGCCGCTGTTGCTGCAAATAAATAATAATGAAATAAGCCGCTTAATCTCATTTTGAGGTTAAGCGGTATTTAAGCGAGGGGAGTACAGCTGTGATATCGCGAATTTTTGGTTACTTTGAAGAAGGGGTGCTCAATCTCTTGATCACCTTAATGACACTCTTAGTGTTTACAGAGGTAGTGGCACGATTTTTCTTCAATACCGGTTTCTTATGGATCCAAGAACTCACCTTAACCCTGTGTGGTTGGTTTGTACTCTTTGGTATGTCCTATGGGGTGAAAGTCGGCGCTCACATCGGTGTTGATGCGTTTGTAAAAAATCTACCACCTAAAGCTAAAAAGCTCACATCTCTAGTGACAGCATTGATTTGCTTGGCTTATTGCGGACTATTTCTAAAAGGTAGCTGGCAATATCTGTCGCAGATGTACCAAATTGGCGTTCCGATGGAAGATATTCATTTCCCTAAGTTTTTGTTAAACAGCTTAGATCCTGACTTTGCTTGGAACACATTAAAAATTGATATTGAAGACGGCGCTGTGCCAATTTGGTTATCCCAAAGCATTCTATTGATTGGTTTTAGCATGTTGACTTGGCGTTTCTTAGAACTGTTTATCGCTATCCTGCGCAACCAAGTCTCTGGGTTCCAATTTGCCGATGAAGCGAAAGAAAGCATGCATTTAATTGATGAAGCTGCTCAGCACGCACAACAAGAAACAGACAATAAGGAAGCGAAGTAATGGCCATTGCGACCCTCTTTACTGCCCTACTCGTCTGTATGTTTTTAGGTATGCCTATCGCAATTGCGTTAGGTTTCTCGAGCATGCTGACGATTTTATTCTTTTCCAACGATTCCCTCGCCTCTGTGGCATTAAAACTTTATGAGTCATCGTCAGAGCACTATACCCTGCTGGCGATCCCTTTCTTTATTCTGTCCTCGGCTTTCTTATCAACCGGTGGTGTGGCAAGGCGGATCATCGACTTTGCAATGGATAGTATCGGCCATATCCGTGGCGGTTTAGCCATGGCCTCTGTGATGGCCTGTATGTTATTTGCCGCGGTTTCAGGTTCTTCCCCAGCGACAGTAGCCGCGATTGGCTCAATTGTTATCGTTGGCATGGTAAAAGCAGGTTATCCCGAAAAATTTGCTTCAGGGGTAATTACCACCTCTGGCACTTTAGGGATTTTGATCCCACCTTCAATCGTGATGCTAGTATATGCAGCGGCGACAGAAGTCTCTGCGGCTAAAATGTTCATGGCGGGTTTAATCCCAGGCTTAATGATGGGTTTCCTACTGATGATAGTGATTTATATCGTCGCCCGTTTTAAGAATCTGCCATCACGTCCCTTCCCTGGCTTTAAGCAACTGGGAATTTCCAGTGCCAAAGCCTTAGGCGGTCTGGCGCTGATCTTTATCGTGTTAGGTTCAATCTACGGTGGTGTAGCCAGCCCAACTGAAGCCTCTGCCGTGGCCTGTATGTATGCTTACCTTATTGCGGTATTTGGATATCGTGATATTGGTCCATTGAAAAATGTTGCATGGCGTAACCCTAATGAAGCCATCCCAAGCGCGATCGCTCGTAACTTAGGTCATATGGTGCTGGGGCTGATAAAAACCCCAATCGACAAAGAAATTCGCCATGTGGTGCGTGATGGTGCCAAGGTCAGCATCATGCTGCTGTTTATTATTGCCAACGCCATGTTGTTTGCACACGTGCTCACCACTGAACGTATCCCGCATATTATTGCCGAGTATATTGTGGGGATGGGGCTACCCGCTTGGGGCTTCTTAATCATTGTTAACTTACTGCTGTTAGCGGCGGGTAACTTTATGGAGCCATCAGCGATCGTGTTAATTATGGCACCAATTCTATTTCCGATTGCCACTCAACTCGGTATTGATCCTATCCACTTAGGCATCATTATGGTGGTCAACATGGAGATTGGTATGCTAACGCCGCCTGTTGGGCTTAACCTTTTTGTGACTGCGGGGATCACTGGCCGCAGCATTGGTTGGGTGATCCAATCCGTACTGCCATGGTTAGCACTGATGTTGGCCTTCCTGGCGCTGATCACCTACGTGCCACAAATCTCGCTATTCTTGCCAGAATTACTGGATAAGCTTAATGGATATTAATCTTCAGGAATAAAGATTATTCCTTGATTCTAGATAGTTTTTAAGCGAGCCTACTCAGGCTCGCTTTGTTTTATTCAGTGTGGATCAGGATCGCCTGCTATGTTGCCCATGACGCCTAAAGCCAAAAAACGTCTATTCATGACCATAGTGCTACTTGCGGGTTTGTTTGCCATCTTAAAATTAACGTACTGGGTGCATTTTTATCAGGGAAAAATAGACATCCAACAACAATCTGAGAAACAACTCAAAGAGCTAGTCAGCTTCTTAGATGGCGCCCTGTCACGTTATGAAAGCATCCCTCATGTACTCTCAACCAATCCCATGCTCGCCAATGTGCTCAACGATCAACAAAATGCCAAGAAGGTGCAAGAGCTCAACCTGTATTTAGAGGAAATTCAGCATGTGACAGAGGCGTCTGATATTTATCTTATCGATGCCCTCGGCATTGCAGTCGCAGCCAGCAACTGGCAACAGCCATTTTCATTTATCGGCAAAGACTACTCCTTCAGACCCTATTACACCGATGCGATTTCGGGCAATTTAGGCCGCTACTATGCGGTGGGCACTAGCTCGGATAAACGCGGTTTTTACTTTTCTTATCCTATTTATCAGCAAGGCGGAAAAGGCATTCTGGGTGCCATTATTGTGAAAGTGGATATCGCCGATATTGAACAGCAAAGCACCAGTATTGCAATGGCTGGCCAATACCAATTTTTAATCAGCGATCCCGACGATATCGTGTTTATTTCAAGTGTGGATGAATGGCGCTTAACCTCACTCACACCACTGACTCAGGCCAAACAATATGCCTTAAATGCCTCAAAGCGTTACGCCGAACGCCCGATAGGTGAACTATTAATAAAACCGCAATATCAAGAAAATAGCCTCAGCAGCGGCCATATCTACCAAATCCGCCAAGGCAATAATCAAGCGCAATATATGGATACCCACCATTTGATGACTAAAGCGGGTTGGCGAGTACATATTCTTGCACCATTAAAACCGCTACATGACTCTTTACCCGCACTGATGCTGCTATCGGCATCTATCTACTTGCTGCTTGCCTTAGGTTTACTCTTTAGCAGCGAGCGGCGCCGTAACTTGCAGCGTATGCAATTAGCACAAAGTTTGTTAGAGCAACGGGTCGAGGAGCGTACCCAAGATCTGCAGCAGGCAAATGATCGTCTAAAAGATACCCAAGATGAACTGATCCAAGCCGCTAAGCTGACCGTGATTGGTAGTTTATCCGCCAGTATCAATCATGAGCTTAATCAGCCCTTAGCGGCCCTTCGCAGCTACGCGCAAAATACTCAAACTTTCCTTGCCCGCAATATGCAAGATAAGGCACTGGATAACCTGAAAATTATTATTGAGCTGACCGACCGCTTAGCCGATATTGTTGGGCAATTTAAAAGCTTTACCCGTAAGAGCAAAGGTGCGGATAGTGCCACCGATCTTAAGGGCTGTATAAAACAAGCTCTGACCATAGTGCAGCCCGAAATCGACAAACAAGGGGTTGAACTCGATGTATTGCTACCTGAAGGCCAATATCAGGTTTGGGGCGACAAAGTGCGCTTGCAGCAAGTGTTTGTCAATATTATCAGCAATGCGATAGTTGCCATGCAGCAATCTCCAAAACGTACACTGAGTATTAGGGTAAACTGTCAGGACAAGTTCTGTATCAGTATTCAAGATTCAGGCCCTGGAGTACGCGAAAGCCAAATGGAGAAAATTTTTGAGCCTTATTTTACCACTAGCGAGCGTACAGGACTTGGCCTAGGTTTATCCATTTCCCAGCGCATTATTGAGTCTATGCAGGGGCAGATTAATGTTGCCAATGCCGAGGACGGCGGCGCCATTTTCCACATTATTTTACCGATTTATTTAGCTGAGGAACGCCAGTCATCATGAGTCTTCCCAATTCAATTCAAGACTATAGCGTACTGATCATCGACGATGAGCCCCATATTGGCACAGTCCTAGTACAACTGTTTGAGCTTGAAGGCATCAAAGCCTTCGCCACCACCGATCCTAAAGGCATTGCTAAACTCCTTGATAGAGACTGGACAGGTGTGGTGATTTCAGATGTGAATATGCCGCAACTCGATGGCATCAGCCTAATGCAGCAAATTCGCCAGCAAGATCCCGATTTACCCGTCGTGCTACTCACTGGCTTTGGCGATATAGCTATGGCAGTCAATGCGTTAAAGCAAGGTGCCTACGATTTTCTCGAAAAACCCTTTAACAACGAGCATATGTTAGATGTGGTGAAACGTGCCTTGGATAAACGCAGCCTCACCCTCGAAAACCGCAAGTTAAAGAAAGAGTTAGAAAGCCATAACGTGCCAGGGCCGAGAATATTAGGCCACAGCGTCGGCATTTTGCGTATGCGCCATATTATCGACCAAGTTATCGACACCCCCGCAGATGTGCTTATTGAAGGTGAAACTGGCACGGGTAAAGAATTGGTCGCCCGCTATCTGCATGACCACAGTAGTCGCAATCAAGCCAACTTTGTCGCTATTAACTGCGGCGCTATTCCTGAAAATTTAATTGAGAGCGAACTCTTTGGTGCCGAAGCCGGCGCGTTTACCGGCGTCGATAAGCTACGGATAGGTAAGTTTGAGTACGCTAATGGCGGCACACTCTTTTTAGATGAAATCGAAAGTACACCGCTGTCGTTACAAGTCAAACTGCTGCGGGTGCTCGAAGATCGCAAGGTCGAACGCCTAGGCTCCAATAAAAGCATTCATTTGGACATTCGGGTGATTGCCGCCACTAAAGTGGATTTAAAGTCCCTATGTGACACAGGGGAATTCCGCCAAGACTTGCTTTATCGCTTGAATCTGGTGACTGTGCCAATTCCACCACTCAGGGATCGCCGCGAAGATATCCCTTTATTGTTCTTACATTTTGCTCGTATGGCATCAGCGCGCTACCACAAGGCCTTGATTGCCCTCAATGCCGAGCAAAATGCCATCCTTACCTCCCACGATTGGCCGGGTAATGTGCGCGAACTTAGAAACCTCGCTGAGCGTTATGTGTTACTCGGTGGTGAAGCCGCCTTCGCTGGCAGTTTAGGTAATGCACCGAGTCTGCATACCAGTATGTCCTTACTGCAACGGGTTGAGTTTTTTGAGCGTGTCTTGATTGAAGAGGCCTTAAGTCATAACAAGGGCAGTATTAAGCAAACCATGGAACAACTCGAACTGCCCCGCAAAACCTTGTACGACAAGATGCGTAAGTACGATTTAGACCGCAAGCAATATATCAACGCCGACGAATAAGCTTGTCGGTGCCAATAAAAACCCCGCAAACCGGTTCACGGCTGCGGGGTTTGCTTTATCTAAGGAACTTCAAACTCGGATTACAATGCTAATGTTTCAAAAACGCATATTGCAAAAGTGAGTCATTACTCATCCCGCACGCACATGCCTTTTGATGATTTCACATAAGGCGCAAGAATAGGCATCATCCCTTTCATCACTTGTAATGGCAGCGCCGAGGTAAAACTAAAATCATCGGACTTACTGCCCGGTACAAAGGCAGTTAAGGTGCCGAAGTAGTTATCACCTAAGTAAAACACAAAAGTCGCAGTACGGTTCATCGCTGTGGTAGCGACTTTTCGGCCCTGCTGCATCTGGGTCACAATACGGTTATCGCCCGTACCCGTTTTACCGCCAATGGCCAGCATCTCGCCGTTATCATCGGTAAAGATGCCCTTAAGACGTCGTGCAGTGCCGTTTTGAACGACATTTGCCAACGCCGCCTTTAACGCCTGGGCGACTTCATGACGCATCACTCGTTCGCCTTGGGTATTTTGGTTTTCGAGCCGTACTTCATAGGGCGTACCTTCAGCAAAGTGCAATTGATTAATCCGCACCGTCGGTAAACGATAACCATCGTTTTGAATAATCCCCATTAATTCCGCTAAAGCAGCAGGTCTGTCGCCCGAGCTACCGAGCGCCGAACCTAAAGAAGGCACCATAGATTCAAAGGGATAGCCTAAACGCGCCCAACGCTGATGAATATCAAGGAAAGCTTCGACCTCCAGCATTACTTGTACTCGCACATCCCTTGCGTTTTTGTGCCGAGTTCTAAACAGCCAGCGATAGACTTCCTGACGCTCATCTTTACTGGCCTCTTTCACATCGTTGAGGTTAGCTTCAGGATGTTGATTCAAATAATCGAGTACCCAGAGTTCAAGCGGATGCACCCGCGCGATATAACCTTGATCTGGGAGGTTATATTTTTCGGGGCCGTACTTGTTATATAGCTCTTTGATGCGCTTATCGGTGTAACTATTTTGTGGTAGCCGCACCTGTAAAAAGGCCTTAAAGGCGGCGATAGACTCATTAGGCTGCAAATAACGATAAGCCGCAGTGAGTTGTTGTTCAGCTTGGGTTTGACCATCGAAAAACAGTTCTAAACGCTCATTGGGTGCCACTTTCTTATATTTACGGTAGAACTTAGTCACGAAGGTATTGCCTTCACGATCAGCAAATACCCGCAGATATTCCTCTCGGCGAGGATCCTTATCATTGCGCAGTAAGCGCGCCATATTGCCTTCGTTTTGCATGCTGCTGCTGTAGTTGACAATGTCACGCATCAAACGAACAAAGGGCAAATTAATTGAGTCCTGCAACGCTTGATACATGGTCGGAACCTTAAGATCTTCTGTTTTCTTAAAGTTATTAAATACATGCAAACCACCGCCGGTGAAGAACTGCTCATTAGGTGAGGCGGAATATTCCCGTTGCAGCGCAGCATCGAGCATACGATCAAGGCGCCTATCGGGATTGACAATCAAATAGTCAATCGCCCAGCGCGTGAGATGATCGCGAGGTTCAATCACAATCGACTCCAACTCAATGCCGTGTTTTTTCGAATACTTATCGTGAATTTCAGCAATGATCTCAAGGTAAGTCGCGAGCACCCTAAGCTTTGCCGTCGATCCGAGCTCCAACTTACTACCTTCGTTAATATCGAAAGGTTGGTCAGTACTGTCTGTTTGTACCCGTACACGATTGGCCGTGGCGGTTTTTTCATACAGCGTAAAACTGTAGAGTACGTTTTGCAGTTGGCTAGGTTCGAGTAAACGCTCACCTAAAAGTCCGACTTTTTCAGCCGTTGAAGTTTGCCCAAGGCTGCGTAAGTAGTTACTTACTTGCTGTTGTAACTCACTGTGTAGACTACTATTCACGGTTAAATCGAGTCGGTCCAAATCATATAAGCCGACATTCAACATACCCGCGGTACGAATACGGATAGTGTTAACGCCCTTGTCTGCGCCCGATTGGATATTACGCTGAGGTTTAGCGACTTTAAACTGTAATTTTTGTCCTAGTGCGGCATCCCTGAGTTTACGGTCGATCAGATAATATTGGCCGAGTAAACGGATATGGCTATCAACTAGATTCTCTAAATCTTCATGTCCCTGTAATAGGTAATAGGAAGGACGACGCTGAGCAATCATCAGTGCTACCACCTGGCGAAATACTTGGCCACGTTTGGCTGTATTAGCTTTAATTTGGGGTGAAGACAACAGCTGGTTTGCTGTATCGAAATCTGTACCAAACCAAGCCCATAGGCCGTCACCTATGCCATGCACTTCACCGTGGTTAGGGGCTGAGGATAAAGGCACTGTGTTTAAGTAATCTTGGATGATACGTTTACGGGCAGGTTCAGTGATTTCTCCCTGTTGGTACACTCGCACTGTTGCTGAGGCTATTTGTAGCAATTTATCCTTGATACTTAAAGTTAATCCCTGAGAAGAATGGCGGAACTTCTCAATTTGCGTCGCCAGTGTACTGCCACCCGCTGTTGAGACATTCATCCCCACCATTTCAGCGATTTGGCTCATCCCCGCCACAATAAAACGTGGCCAATCAATCACCGGATTTAGTTTTGGCTCTGTGGTCCACAACTCGCGGTTTTCAATAAACAGCAAAGTATTGACGATTTCATTCGGGATTTTATCGTCATCCTGATACACACGTTTTGGATAAGTGAACTCGTAGAGATCGGTATTGCGACAGTCAAGCAAAGTCAAACCCGATTGTGCTTTCTCATGGTAAGGCGGGAAAAAGCCTATCTGGGCGTATTCCTGCAACGCAGGAGAAAACTCAACCTGCTGTGTCACTTGGAAATTACGTTGCAATAAGCGATCAATATATTGTGGCAACTTACTGTAGCCATGACGCTCATCGAAGGGGCCATAACTTGGATAGATAATCGACTGAGTAGGCTCGTTTTTCAGCTCATAGGTCAGAGTTTTAGCGTATTGGTGAATATACTTAGACTGGTAATAAGAGGTTTTGACCTCCTGACCAATCAAAATCGCTAAACAAAAAACAAGAATAAATAATAGAAACCAAGCACGCCCTTTAGATCTAGGCTTACGCTCACGCTTTGCCTTAGGCTCGGGTTGTGGCGGACGAGGACGATAGTTTTCAAATTGCATTTCTTGCGTAGAATTAGGCAAAACGGCTCCAAAAAATCACTTAACACATCCTTTCTACGTGGGATTTTTCCCAACTTATGCTTAATACATCAACATGAAGTACAACGGCAAAACTCACACTTATGCTTATCTGAGTGTATCGCCGCGATACATTCTTATTACCTTGCTCGAACAAGATCTAACTGCTCTTGGATGATGGATTATATGTGTTATATCTCACCATATTTTAATGACTTGGCAGCAAGCCTCAAAGTGGTTAGCACAAAAATTCTTATATTTTGGTTAAGTGCTAACCGAGCTTAGGTTAATCCCAAATAAACTCACGAAAATGTTTACGGCATACCGATTCGTAACTTTCATTACCGCCAATTGCGACCTGCTCACCTTCGCGCATGACTTTTCCTTCACCATCTAGCCGCACCACCATATTCGCTTTGCGACCACAGTGACAAATGGTTTTTAGCTCAATTAATTTATCTGCCCAAGCTAATAAATAATGACTACCACTAAAAAGCTCACCTTGAAAGTCAGTCCTCAATCCATAGCACAATACAGGGATATCTATATTATCAACAATATATGTAAGTTGTTTGACTTGTTCTTTAGTTAAAAACTGGCATTCGTCTACCAACACACAACTCAGATGATTCACTTGATGGGCAGCGGTAATCATTTCAATCAAGTTGTCATCACGGCTAAAAACCTGCGCCTCGGTCTCAATACCAATCCGCGAAGCTACTTTGCCCTTACCGTATCGATCATCGATAGAAGCCGTCATCACTAACGTATTCATACCGCGCTCACGGTAGTTATAGGAAGATTGTAATAAAGAGGTAGATTTACCCGCATTCATTGCTGAATAGTAAAAGTACAATTGCGCCAAAATGAATCCCTTTTTCAAACTGATTGATCATATCTCTGTCACCAGAGTTTATGCCGCTTAGTTTAGCATTGCGCTTGACCCTAGCACACTAGGCCTTTCTCAGCTTTTATACTGAAATCTCAATCTAAATATCTAGAATGGATATTTTAGTGATTTCATGGTCAATCAACTTTGAAAATCATTGTTCGTATTTCTGTTCAACGCTCAACATATGGAAACAGATAAAGCCATAAAAGCGCAATTGTTACAACAACCTTAATTTAACCT